>CABSKZ010000040.1 GCA_902478395.1 uncultured Eubacteriales bacterium
GGATAGAAGGCACCATCACTGCCGGCAACAATCCGGTCTTTTGCCAGTGCTTCAATGGCCTCCACCGCCCATGGAACCGTATCCAAGTCGTTAAACATTCGCTTTCCTTCCTGTTGGGAAGGCTGTCCGTCAACAGCCGTAACCGTGTTGCCGCCTTTGCCTCCTCCGCTACTGCCGCCGGAGCTGCCCGAGCCGTTTGACCCGCCGCCGGAGCCGCCACCGGATTCTACGTCGGCTACCGCCTCTGCAAGCGCGTCAATAAACTGGCTAAGTGTCGTGAAATCGTTTCTGCTCGCGTCTACAACGGCTTTATTGACCTCCGTTTTCTGATTGTTATTTAAATCCAGATAATCCTGATAGGCCCCTTTGCTTTCCAGCTTGAGCACAGTTTTAAAGCTGTCCAAAATTCCTTCTACCTTATCATAATTTTCATTATTGAGCCGGTAAAGGAAATCCGCCGTATGGAACTGCGTAAGCAGCTCTTCAATTCCAGAATAGGGCTTGTTTGTATAAACCAGTTTGTCAATAAAAGACTGTTTGTCTGCTTCAACCTTGCTGTACAGGACGTCGTCTACTGTTTTTATGCCGACAATGGAGCAATAATCTTCCAGCAAGTCCGCTGTTTCCTGCTGCGTTTTTGACTGGTTAATTTTTTCTGCAGCCAGAGCGCCGTTAAACGTATTCTTCAGCGTTTCCGTCGTGTAGTTTCCGCCTTTTTTACCCTCTGCAACCATTTTTATCACCCGGCTGCGCCCAGCTTCCTCCAGCGTACGATAATCATCCAGGAGCAGGCCGATGGTCACGATGATACGCATATTCTCTTCGTCATCAATTAAAGCTTTCATCCCAGCCTCGTCTGCCTGGTTGAGCTTTTCCACAAAATTGTTTTGCGCAGCGGCGCTTACATAAAAATATTCTCCCCAGAATTGTTTATCAACGGAAGCAACACCGACATAAACGGTATATTCCTCCAGCTCCGTAATTTCTTCCAGATTTTTTGCCTGAAAACGGTAGGAAAAATTCCCGGATTCATCTGTCACCGTCTGTCCGATGTTCTCCGCAAAAGTTTTAATATTTGTCTCATCAATCGTGTCTAAAGCCGCGTGGCTATCCAGAATCAGAATGGTGACGAATCTTCCCGCCGCACCACTTGCCTTGCCGCTGACGGTTATCGCATCGCCCGTGTTCTCTACACGCAGCTTATTTTCTGCCAGAAGCGGCCCTTCAGCGCCGTCCTCACGGGCCTGCACCAGATTTGCCTGTCCAAGCGTTACGCTCTCCGCCGTCTCTGCCAAAACTGACAGGGCCGCCCCTTGCGTAAACAGCATTGCGGCCGCTAGCAACGCGGCAATCCATTTACTCTTTTTCAGCATCTTTCTTCCCTCCAATATCAATCATTCGGCCATCCTGCCGGATGCGGAGCGCTTTTCCTCCATAGTACAGGTCCGTCACTCCGCTTCCCCATTTTGACTGCATGTAAGGGGAACCATAAAGCGGGTAGGATTTATAGTCTATTTCCTCGCCGTCTATTTTTGAAACATTTCCCTCATATTCCAGGCGCATGGTTTTCCCATTTAAGCCTTTATATTCGATAAAGGCATCCTGTCCCGCTTGGTAATGGATCTTTTTCTCAGCCAGCTCTTTGCAGAATTCTGAAAATCCTTTCGGGTATTGCGTCGTACTGACAACTTCACACACAAAAGCAGTTTCCGGAGAATCTACCCTGGCTTCGATCCCTTCATACAGGCCGCCTTTTGTCCAGCTGTACTGTGCCTGCCCAGACACCACACCGTCCTTTAGCGGTTTCATTCCCACAAAGACAGGCCCTTTCTGCAGGAAAATCCACCCTTCTATTTCCTCTATCCGATCCATGATCTGTGTCGGGATATAAAAATGTGTAAACTGCAGCTCATCTGGCTTCACGATTTTGTGCATGCCCAGCAGCACATTTTCATTCTGAAAATAGCGGTAATCCATACAGCCGGTGTCGCCCGTCCAATAGTTGTGCATGCTGGCCCGGTCCGCTTCCGTCCCGCCGGGGTGGCCGTCCAATATCATACCTTCCTTTGTTCTGCCCAGATATAAAGACCACGCCATTTCCTGATGCCCCTGCGGAACCCAAACGCCTTCTATATTCGGGTCGCTGTGCCTTCGCCTTAAATCTTTATCCAGCCCTGGTACCATATCATATTGATTAATCGCACCCATTGCATAATCCGGCGTCTGGTAAAGATACGTTTTTACGCTTTCTGTGACGGATGGGTCGTCCGGAATATGGAATGTGCTGGCGCGTTCCCTTTGGATAAATTCCTTTTTCCGGTCAGCCGCCATGGCGATGACCAGGTCTGTCGGAACATATTTTGACAATGGCATTACAATGGTATTGCAGAGGGCCGGATAATCCTCTTTGATATTCCCCATGCTTTCCCCGGTCAGCATCGCAACCACGGACATACCCGCTTCCAGATATACTCCGTTATAGGCCCTGCTTTTTGCCCCGGTGGACATACCGTCAAGCGAGTGCAGCGCTTTTGCCGCCAAGAGGACTTCCAACGCTCCCACAGCCAGTTGTTTTGTCTCGGCGTCTTCAACCCAGTCCGCAATGAAAACCAGTGCTATGGCCGAGGTCCCGAAATATAAACCGTTAAACTCAATCCAGCCATATTTCATACGCCGTGTGAGCAGCTTTGATATGGCTTTTTTATAAAGCTGTATATTCTCTCGTCCGGCTTTGCCGTTCCACATCACATTGTCCGGCCACATCTCGCTGGCAACCATTCCAGCGCCCAGATAAGTGAGTAAATGGTTTTCTGACAGGACATATTCTTCTGTACAATATTCCGCCTTCTTTAAATAATCCTCCAGATAGTCCCATGCCTCCTGCGAAATATCTGACTTGCCGTAAAGCAGCTTCCGAATCAGCAGCATCTGTATCTGGAAAAAGTCCGACATCGCCAGGCCGTGTCCCTTTTGTTCCAATTCCCATCTAGATACATCAACCATCCAATGGATTTGCCTGTCATAATTCTGTTCGTTGGGATCCAGCATAATTTTTGCGGCAATCTGTCTTGTCCTGCGCGCCATCTCCGGATACATATCTTCATCGTAACAAAAGTTTGACTCAAAGCCGCGGCGCATAATAAACATCGTGGACATCTGGCGTTTTTTCATCGTGGCGCGGACATATTCCGGCCTCGTCATTCCGCCATGAGTAAGCCGGAGCGTCAGGAACGCTGTTTTTCCCTGGCAGCTGCATTCAAGCTGTACTTCAGCGCCCTCCTCCGCCTCCGGAGAAAAACGGACCGAATTTGTATCCTGTAAAACCTCCGCCGCCCCGTCCGCGGAACATACCGCCCAGCTTATCCCGTCCGTGTCAGACAAATACGCCGTCGCCCCATTTTCATACTGCGCGGAGACCGCGGCAAGCTCCTTGAGCTGAACAATGTCAAAAACGTTCACGCATACGCCTGCCGGAACTACGGAAAGCGACGCTATGCCGCCTTCCGGATTTTCCTGTTCTAGTGCTTCATACCGTACATCTTTCAGCTCTACCGCACAATTGCTGGCTCGGAAACAGAATCCCCCCTCTGCCGCTGTTTTAAAATTGTAGTATTTCGTCTCGTTCCCAATGGCAAAAATGAATTGATCCCGGCAAGCCGTAACGGTGAATGAGGTCCATTCCGCGCCGACTCCCTCAATTCCATCGGTCAACGATGCGCCGATATTCAAGTAATCCGGCGCGCCGTCCATTCCAACGTTATATCCCATTGTAACGGGCGCATTCAGCCCCATATTGACAGCAAACGTAATGGGCATGTGTTTATCAAATTCCTTCTGCGGCGGCCTGCGCACAACAACTTCAAATCCGCTGCGCAGCAGGGATGGGTCAAGCATTTTTTTCTCAAACTTAACCTGGCCGCAAATTTTATAATCGCACCGAAGTTCCTCGCCGTATATCCGGCTCATTTCATTTTCCAAATGCAGTATTATATTCTCTGACAAAACCTGTCCCATAACCCTTACCTCTCAAACTCTGTCATTTTACCGTCTTTCGAAACATGGTAGCCTTTTCCCTTATACATGACGTCGATTTCTCCGGTGCCCCACTCCGCCTGCAAATACGGCGTATCGTAGAGTGGATATGAATTCCAATCAATCAAATGGTCATCCAGATATGACATGGTTCCGTCATATTCGAGCCGCATCGTCTTTCCATTTAATCCGGTATATTCTATATAGTGCCCGTCCGTTGTGCTATAGCTGATTTTCTTCCCTTTCAGGTCTTCCCGGAACTGGTCAAAGCCCTGTGTGTACTGGTCCTTGTCCACAACCTCCAGAACGAACGCTGTTTTCGGGGAGTCAATTATCGCCTCTTTGTTAGCCCACGTACCATTGGTCGTCCAGGTATACTGCGGTTCTGAGGTAACCGTCCCGTTCTTGAGCATCTTAATGCCTACATAAACGTCACCTTTCCTCAGGAATACCCAACCATCCTCTTCCACGACCTCATCAAAGGAATTGCGCGGAATATAGAAGTGTGTGAACTGCGCCTCCGTCGTAACGGTTACATTATGCATTCCTAAAATCACGTTTTCATTCTGGAAATAACGGTAGTCCATACATGCCACATCACCAGTCCAGTAGTTATGCTGGCCGCTGACGTCCGCGGAATTTTTTGACGGGTGCGAATCAAAAATGATACAATCCTTTGTCTTCCCGATATAGAGCGACCACGGCAATTCCTGGTGGCCCTGCGGCACCCAGGTATTAATTCCTTCGTAAAGCATACTAGGCTTACGGAGGTTGACCAGGCCGGTAACCCTTTCGAACTGGTTAATAGCCCCCATACCGTAATCTTCCGTTACGTAATTGTATTTTTTCATGCTTTCTGTGATACCCGGGTCATCCGGCAACTGGAATGCCTGATGGCGCTCCCTGCTTTCATACTCCTTGCTGCGGTCTGACGCAATGGAAAGCAGCGTGTCCGAAGGCTGCCAGTCGCACAGCAGCATTGTAATCGTCGCCATTCCGGAGGGGAAATTTTCCTGGTGCGTTCCCATGTCGTTGCCCAGCAATGTGTAGAGCGCAATCGTGCCGCCCTCCAGCCAGATAGTGCTGTAAACACGGCTTTTGGCGCCGAACGCGAAACCATCCAGGCTGTTGTTTAAGAAGTCAGCAAGCATAACCTCCAGTGCGCTGTTCGCCATCTGCAACACTTCTTCATCCTGTACCCAGCCGTTGATAAAGGTCAGTGCGGTCGCAGATATCGCCATGTACATACCGTCGTTTTCCACCCAGCCGAACCTCAGCCGCCGTTCTAGGAAGTCAAGTATATCTTTTTTATAAAGCGCGGCGTTTTCGCGCCCTGTTTTGCCGTTCCACATCACATTGTCCGGCCACAGCTCAGAGACTACCATACCGTTGCCAAGATACACGATCTGATGGTTTTCCGATACGCCGCTGTTGCGGAATGGGTATTCCGCACTCTTCAAATAATTATCAAGGTAATCCCAGGTTTCCTGTGAGACATTTGCCTTGCCGTACAGGAAACTGCGGAGCTGGATCAGCTGGCTCTGATAGAAGTCCGCACACGCCATCCCGTGGCCAAAGCTTTCTACCTCATGGATGCAGAGGTCAACTGCCCATTTTATATATTCGTCGTAGTTTCTTTCCTTCGGCTCGAGCATGATTTTCCCAAGCGGCATGCGCGGCCTGTTTTGCATATTATTAAACTTCGTCGGAGAGAAAATATCCGGATCGTTATTCATGGACGAATCCAGCCCACGCCGCATCCCGATCATCTGGTTCATCTGGCGTTTTCTCATGTTATCACGCAGATATTCGAGTTTGTCCATTCCTCCGTCCGTCAAGCGAAGCGTAACATCTACGGTCTGCCCGTCATATTTGGCGCGCAGGACAACGGTATCTCCCGGTTTGGCCGCCTCCGTAAACCGGACGGTGTCCGTTTCAAAAAGTTCGACGAGTTCGCCGCCGGAAACAACCTCCCAGCGCATGCCCATCTCTTTTGAAATGTACCGGTCAATCCCGTTTTCATAATGCGCCTGTACGCCAGTCAGTTCCCCAAGCTTACGGGTGTCGTAAATGCTCACCGGAAATTCCGGAATGATTGCCGACAGGCCTGTAATATTTTCCTCAAGGTAATAATTGCTGTCCGTTGTCTCCGCCTTTAAGTCGTCGACATAGACCGTACAGTTGCTGCTGCGCAGGGCGAAACCGCCAGTCAGCTCTACATTATAATCGTACGTTCTGGTGTAATCACCGATTTTGAAAATAGACTGGTTTTTATTCACCGTAATAGAGAAATCAACCCAGTCGTCCCCCGTGCGTTCAATGTTGTCGCTCATCGCCATGGAAATCGACAAATAATCCTGTTTCCCATCCATTCCAACATGGTAAATAAACGGAACCGTCGCCTGGGTATCGATATTGTTTTCATATGCCCGCCGTCTGGTCACGACTTCAAACGCGCTGCGGTACAACTCCGGATCAATAACGCGTTTTACAAACTTCATGCGCCCGCTTATGGTGTAATCCGTCCAATAATTCATGCCCAGTGTCGGTGTGAGTTCATCTTCAATTTTTATCACATGGTTGCCGCCGTCTTCAACAATATTGTCTTTTAATAAAGAAGCAAACTGGCCTTCCGCTGATTCAAAATTGTCTTCATATACCGTTGCGAATTCTGGAGCGCTTACGCGCACCCCGTTGTAAGGCCCATCCCACGTTACCGATGCGTCAAACAGTTGCTCCAGGCATTTTACCGGGAACATCGCTACATTGTTTATCAGTTCCGGCATTTTGTTCAGCATGACGATTTCGCCGTTCTTCGTCGCCATCTGGGAGTTCAGCATTAAGGTAATCTGGTCCCCGTTTTGGAAGTCCAGCAAAATCTTGCCTGTCGCGCTGTCTACAGTAATATCCGCATTCAAGGCGTGGAAAAATTCTTTAATCGGCACCATGGTTGTACCTTCAATGATTTTGCATTGCGGACTGTAAGTCTGGTGCTGTCCATTTACAATGAATCGGACGTATTTTTCCAGGTTCTGATATGTCGTAATTGGCGACATATTGTGCTGCAACCCTGTTTCCACAACGGAAGCGCTGACCCCGCTGCCGCTTCCCTTCACCCGCAGGTCTTCCTCAGAAAATGAATAGCCCGCATACCGTTCCAAGTCCTCTGCCGAAGGCACTTCATATGCCATGCCGGAGATATGAAGCGTCCCGAACCGAGCTACCGCTTTGGAACTCATCATACTGATGTAGCCCTCCGTGAATTGGCCGTTGGAGGCGTTAATCACTTCCTGTCCGTCTACTGTTACAACAAATTGGTCTCCCTTTGCAGATAAATGTATATTTGCCGTCTTTCCGGCAACCGCATTGGTTTGCCCTTCAATCATAAACCCAGTGTTTGCATCACGTAGGGTTATCTTCCCTTTTTTATCCAAATAAAGCAAGTAGCCGGCATCGGTATAGCTTTGATACGGCGACTGGCTGCGCAGCAGGATGCCCGCCTTCGCGTCAGACGGACTGGACTCGTCAATCAGGACCGCAAAGTCCGTTTCAAAATCGCTGAAGTTATATTTTTTAAGCGCCATGGTATTGCTGACATTCTGCGGGGAATCAACGGTGAGCGCGCCGTCCGCGGCGCTCCATAGTCCGGAGTTGATCTGCCACACTTCCTCGTCGACTGTCTGGAACGACTCTGTGAAGTCTACCGCTTCCTTGCTCATCGAACTGCCCGCCTGTTTCACCATCCCCGCGGCTTTGAAGGCATCTTCAGAAATGGTATACATTTTAAAGTTATCCAGCAGAAAGTCTGACGGCGTACGCTGGTCAAATGCAAGACGTGTTGGCATGTTTCCTGCTTTGGGAAGCAGGAACGGCATGTTGTTTAAAATAACAGTATCATCTAAAATGATATGGTACGTCTGTCCCTCTGCCTCGGCAGTTGTGTTGATTAAAAGTTTCATGTTGTGCCACTGCCCGGCGGTGCATTTCGCCGTAATTGTCGTGCCTCCCTGGCCGTTTGTTGCGAAACCCAGTCCCTCAAACCGCAAAGACAGCGCACGGCTGCTGAAATCGGCTCCGCCGTAAACGTTGATAAATCCATAAACGCTGGCATCAGCCATTTTCATGTCAAAATCCAGCGCTATGTACTGCTGCGTCGTATCCAGCGGAATGCGGAGCAAAGGAAAGCCCACATCCCGGTTTGCCCCGTTATGTTTCATCCGGACGACATCGTTGCCGTCTTCAGAGATCACATCCACTACGCCTTCATCATTTGGCAGGAAGGTCAGGTTGTCTACACTATCATCCACATTGTAATAAAAATCCGCCGCACTCACTGTTCCAGCCCAGCCTATCCCCATGGTAAAAAGCAAGCCGGTGACCAGCAGCAGCGCGCATAGCCTTTTCTTCATTACATATCGTCTCCTTTAATTTGAAGTTAGGACCGAATCCCATTTGAATCAATTACAACGTTGCCCAGATATGCGGCGGACTTTTGGAAGCCATTCCATAAAAAGACTTCGACGGTGCTGTTTTCACTGTCTGTCACGTTTACATTTACTGTAAATGTATCGCTGCCCCCCGAAAGAGTTACCAGTTCAGAGCAGGCGATATCCTCCAGCAGGCCGTTGCTTTTCACCGCTACGATCATGCGTGCGGGCTGTGCTTGGCTCATTGTACTCCTCACCGTCATTTTGACCGTAACCGTACCATCGCCGATCCCATCTGATAGATAGCCGTTTACATAAACCAGCGGGTTGTTATAAAGCACGTCTTTTTTACTGCCGGTACGGAAGGTAATCGTCTGTTCCCGCATGTATTCCCCATCCGGCCCTAATTTTGTAGCAAGTCCTTTTGCTGTAAGAGCGTACGGCGTTTCATAGGAAAAGGTATCTGCGCAGGTCAGCGTAAGCCAGTCCGCTTCTACATCTAAGTCTGTAATTTCAGGTCCTGCACCAGCTTCTGTCCCGTCGGCTTTCAGCTGCTTCAAGGCAAAGTTGTCTAAACTTACACTTGCGGCATCAAATATGCGGTTTAATCTCAGCCTTATCTTCGTGTCTGCCAGCGGCAGCTCCGCATCCTCTCCCGGATTGCTCTCACAAATTCCGAAAGTGGAGGCTGAAACGTAAGAATCCCAAACCTCCAGGTCGTCAATCATAACACCCGTATGCGCAAAAAAGGAAATCTGTGCAATCGCCGCTGGATTCCCGCGGAACGGAAATGGCCCATACCATTCTCCCTGTGCCTTTTCCTCACTTACACGCGCATAAAATTCCTGATTGTCCGCGTCGGCGAATATCTCCAGATACTGCCACACATTTGGTGCCATACCGCAAAGAGGATACTCCTTGTCCGTCTTATAAACCATCGTCCCATTTCGAATAAACAGGTGCGGTCCCAGCTTAGCGCTAGAGCCGGCTGCTCCGTCCGTAAACTGGATTTGAAGTTCCTGATCCGTCGGTTTGATCGCTACAGAAATGTGCGATTTGGCTGTGCTGTAATTTCCTGTAGCAACTTGCAGTTTTATCGTATCTGCCGCACCGGCACTGCTGTCTTTCTCAAAATGTAGAACGCTGTCGCGGTCCTCATCCCCGCGGAAGCTAATCGTCCCCGCACACCCGGTCTGGCGGTAAGTTGCCGGCAAAATCTCCATATTTGTGAAATTTTCTGAGACAAAATGTTCCGGTGCCTGTCCATAGGCCTGGTATTCTTCCTGCGTGATATTCCCTATCCTTACATTATCCACCATAATGCTGCTGTTTAACGCCTGCGTTGATACACCCAGTTGGTAGAAAATTCCCTTTGCATATTCATCGTTGCTTCCTGGATAATTTCCTTCGCGGAACCAAACGTCACGCGCGATCACTATCCCGTCTACAACGAGGTGAAAACGGTGTGTTCGTGCATTGGCAACCACTTTCACGTTCATCCAGCGTCCCGCCTGGTAAACAACGCCCGACACCGCCAACGACGGAGCGGGATAAGTCCCTGTATGGTTAAACAGGAGCTGTCCATTCGCTTCAATTGACAAGGAGAGCACCCGGGTGTTGCGCGAGGTAAAAATATTAAGATAGCCCTTGCTCATCTTATTCATTTTAAGGTCAGTTTCAAATACGACATATTCTCCGGTAACCACTGCTGTCGCAGGCAAAAATGTAACGGACGGACCCATATTGTTCGGTTCCGGTTGGGTCTGTTCCAGCAATGCCACTGCGTTACCGTCCTCATCATTGGCCGCTTTCGCCGTATTCCCATCCACTTTCGTATCAAAAGCGGCATCTGCGATGCCTGTACCCACCAGTGACATATCATTCGTATACAGCCAATCTGGCTGCAGCTCAACCACCTCGGCGGAAACGCCGGAGGTCAGGGCCATCGACCCAAGCAGCATAACTGCCAGCAATAATGCAAATCCTTTTTTTCGCATAGCCTTCATTCTCCTTTTCCCAACATAATTTTTATTCCCTTGCTTTAACCGAGCTCGGTCATTTCTCCTTTTAAGTTGATTCGAAGCCCTTTCCCGTTGTATAAGATATCAACCGTCCCGCTGCCCCATTCTGACTGCATATAAGGGGAATCGTACAGCTTATACGTCCCGTAATCAACAGCATTGCCATCAATCCTGTTCTGGCTGTTACCATAGTCAAGCGTCAGCGTCTTTCCGTTCAGGCCTGTATATTCAATTTGGTAATCTCCGGAGGTGCTGTAGGTGAGCGGATTTGCCGCCACATCTTTCTGGAACTGCTCAAACCCTTTCGTGTACTGCGATTCGTTCACCACCTCGCAGACAAACGCCGTATCAGGGGAATCGATTCTTATTTCCGAATTTGCATAAGCCCCTGCCGTTACCCAGCTATACTGTGCCTCATTGCTCATCGCACCATCCTTCAACGGCTTTATCGCCGCATATACCCTGCCCTGCTTGATGAAAATCCATCCATTTTTCTCAACGGTTTCTTCAAACCGCCCCTTCGGGATATAAAAGTGTGTAAATTGTAGTTCGTTTGCCCTTGTGATATGGTGCATTCCCAGCAGCACATTCTCCTCCTGGAAGTACCGCGCGTCCAGGCAGCCGACATCTCCGGTCCAGTAATTGTGCTGCCCGGTCAGCTCCTGTTCGCTCCCGCGGGGGTGAGAATCAAATATTAGGGATGCCTGTGTCCCCGCAAAATACAGCGACCAAGGCATTTCCTGATGCCCCTGCGGCACCCAGGTACTCACTCCCTCGTAAATACTGTGCGGCTTCCTCAAACTGGTCAGGCCTGGAACCTGGTCAAACTGGTTTATCGCCCCCAATGCATAGTCGCTTGTAACATAGGTGTACTTTTTCACGCTTTCCGTAATGGCCGGGTCATCCGGCAGCTGGAATACCTGCTTGCGTTCTTTATTCACATATTCCTTGTTTCTATCCGCGGCAATGGATACCAGCGTGTCCGAAGGGACATATCCGCTGAGCAGCATAACTGCTGAATGGCTGTTTGCTGCATATTTCTCCCTGCTGGAGGCTGTATATTGACCGGTGAGCATATAGGCAGCTGTCGTCCCAGCCTCCAGGTACAGGTTGCCATACACCCTGCTCCTTGCGCCGATGCCCAGTCCATCAACATTGTCAACCACCGAATCCGCCATCAACACCTCCAGCGCTCCGGCTGCAAGCTGGCGTGTCTCTGGGTCCTGCACATAGTCCGTAATAAACATCAGCGCCGTTGCAGAAACGTTGACATACATCCCGTCAAACTCCATCCAGCCATATTTCAGCCGGCGTTCCAGATGCCCCTTAATTTCTTCCCGGTAAAGGTCCAGGTTCTCCGCCCCGGTTTTCCCATTGTGCATCACTGCCTCCGGCCACATTTCACAAACTGCCATGGCTGTCGCAAGATAGGTAATCTGGTGGTTTTCTGACACGCCGCTCTCACGGGTGACATATTCCGCCGTCTGTAAGTAGTGTTCCAGCGTATCCCACATTTCTTGGAAAATGTTTGCTTTTCCATAGAGTTCTTTCCGGAGCTGGAACAGCTGCATTAAGTTAAAATCTGTGACGGCAAGCCCGTGTCCTTTTTTCTCTAGTTCCCATTTAGAAATGTCAATCAACCATTGCAGCTTATCGTCATAGTTCTCTTCCATGGGATCAAGCAAGATTTTGGCCGCGAGGTTTTTCGTCCGCCCTGTCATCTTCTCATAGTCAGCAGGGTCATAGCTGACTAGGCTGACCGAATTTTTCCGCAGCGCGTTCAGCATTTCAAGCTGCCGTTTGGGAATGGTTTCTTTTATATATTGGACCTCGTCTTCGGCGCTTGACACCGCCTTAACGGTAAGAGAAACCGTTTTATTTTTATAGGTGCCTGTCAAAACTGCCTTCGTTCCAGGCACCGTGCCTTCCTTCCAGCGGAGGGTATCCTCCTCCAAAATTTCAAGCGCGTCTCCGCCCTGCGTAACTTTCCAGGACAGGCCCTGCTCCTTTGCCAGGAAACTCTGTACCCCATTTCGATACTGCGCTTTCACCGACGCAATTTCACCGGCCCGAAGGGAGTCATAGCAGTTCATCTCGGTTTCCTGCGGCGTAACCGATATCTGTTCAATAAAGTCGCCGCCCAGCGCCTTGACCGGAACGATTTCAAGATCATCCAGGCAAACGGTGCAGTTGCTGGCACGGAACCGGATTCCACCCGAAGCGGCAGTGTTCAGGTTGTAATATTTCGTATTTTTGTTTACTGTAAACACCGTTTGGTTTCCATTTACCACGACGGAAAAGTCAACCCAGTCCACACCGGTGGGGGCGACGCCATAGCCAATTGAGGAATCAACGCCCAGATAGTCCGCATTTTCTCCCAGCAGATAAAGCGCAGTTACCGGTTGTACACTTCCGTATGCTTCATTCGGCTCCTGGCGTGTTACGACCTCGAATGCGCTGCGCGCCAGAGTTGAATCCAACGAGCGTTCCTCGACTTTCAGCTTCCCATGAATTTCATATGCCTCCCAGCTGCTTCTAAACAGCATCGGTGTAACGGTGTTTCGCAGCCGGACAAAATGGTTGCCGTTTTCCTCTGCAATATAGCCCGATAAGACAGAGGAAATCGCGTCGTTTGCTGTCTCAAAATCCGTTTGGTATGTATTGGGAAGCACAGGCTCTGTATACCGCATGCCGTCTTTATCTAATACGCACATATCCATATACGGCCGCAGTTCCGAAAGTCCGCTGACGAAAAATAACTCCAGACGTTCTTCTGCCGCATCCTGCACACGGATTTCTGTTTTAAACTCTGTCCCTTCCCCAGATATTTTCATCTGCTCAGTAACGCTGCAGCCGAGCAGCCTCTCTCCTTTTTTTAACGCAGCAATGAGAACGCCTGATTTCTCTTCCGACGATTCATTCCGCACCGGCAGCGTTATACGGATATCTCCATCTTGCAGCGCCGCTATTTTCTGTTCGCCGACGGCAAATACAGGACGGCGCACGGTTACTTCCCCGGACGGAGGTGTCTCAAAATACGCGGTTGTATTCTGCAGCAAAATGCCGTCTATACTTTTTAACCCTGTTATATCGGCTGAATATTGCGCGTTGCTGTCAAGCCAGCCCTCCAAAATCACGGTTATGCGGCTGCCCTGAACTGCCGCGCTCTTCACGGCCGGAACAGATCCGCTCCCCTTTATTTGAAAGCAACCAACAGATACAGTGGAGGGGTCCACCTCCGAACTAAAATCGAGCGTAAGCTCTGCCTCGTTAATCGCGCTGTCTGTCAAGAAAAATGCAGGGCTAAGCTCAATATTGTCAATATGGATATAGCCTGCGCTCGGCCCCTGTATCCAAATGGAATCCACTGCAGCGGCTGATATATCCGCGAACGGGATATCCGCCGCAATCAAATCGCCATTTGCCCAGAAATCAAATGTCCCTGTATGGGAATCTACGACTACTTTGATATGTTTCCATATTCCGACAGGAAATTCCGCCAGTGGTGTTTTCGTTCCGTCGGCGTCTTTGCTGCCAATCTCCGAACTGTTTATGTAGAGTAAAACGGCATCTTTCCCGCCGCTGCGCAGCGCAAGCACCGAATCGCGGGAGGTCGTGTTCCGCAGGTCGCACTCAAAAATTTCTTGTGCCGCCGACTGCCCATAGGTTTGAATCTCCGCCGTTGATTGCTGTGATAAAATCATATACCCATTCGGAGGGAAGGTAATGTAATCGCCTGCACAATTGTACGTCGCGGGTGGCGTATGGTAACCAGTAAACTTTTGATTGATATAATAATCCGCATGGCATTCCTTTTCTGTCAGCCCTTTCACGCGGAGGTTGTCTATATAGCAATCGTTTTCGCCCGTTTCCAGATTAAAGTCAATTCTTCCGACAATGGCGCCTGCATCGATATTGTCTCTGTTTTTAAATGGATACTCCCTTGCTACTGTCACACCATCAATTGCAATATCTAAAACCCGTTCCAGACAATCTGCCGTAATGCGGATATTGCACCATTTTCCCGTTTCATATTTCGCCGGAATTTTTGTCCCGCCGTCGCCGTTAAAGAAGAAACCACCGTCCGCAATCCCCAGCGAAAGCATTCTTTTATTATAATCACCGCTCTTTTCCGTGC
>CABSKZ010000041.1 GCA_902478395.1 uncultured Eubacteriales bacterium
TCGAGGAATTCAACAAATATGCGGATTTGCTGACAGAGCTTTACTACAAATACAGGCCTTCCGCCAATTTAACGACTGCCGAATTTTCGGTTCTATATAACCAATGCCTGGCGTTAAGCAAAATGCACACGCAGACGGACAAGCAGATAACGGCTGCTTTTCTGGCTGACAATGCGTCTAAGATCGCATTTGATTACGAAAAGTTCAGTGGTTTGTCCGATGGTGAAAAAGAAGAAATTATAGTACGTTTTCAAACGGGGGAATACTCGGAGGACGCTTTGGAGACACAATACCAGCATTGGTTCTGTCTTGCGAATATCAATCAGCAGCGCGGCGGCAGCGTTTCGACCTACAGAACAGCATTGTTTGAAACACACAGAGCACTGCTCCAGCTGGATTTGTCCGGATATGAGGAATCCACCAACCAGGCTGAGGTGATTCGGCTGGTGATGGAAAGCGGCTATCAGTCGATTAAGGATTTGCGGAGTGCGTTTTACGCGGCTGTCTCGAAGGTGAAAGAAGATAACAAAAACAGTCATGGCGGCTCCGGTTCTGGATCCGGGTCCGGTTCGGGCGGTGGTGGAACCGCAAGCTTCATCAACTGGGATATGGACAGCACAAACGAATCTGACAACCAAGATCCCAACCAAGGTACAAACGGTATCTTTTCTGATGTCCCGGATAGCCATTGGGGGGCGTCTTCCATCCATGCCCTCTGTGAGCGCGGTGTAATAAACGGCGCGGGCAACGGTAAATTCCTGCCGGATAATGCGGTTACAAGAGCGGAATTTTCCAAAATGCTGGTGGGTGCGTTGTTCAGCGATTATCAGGCAGCGGGCAGGGCGGCGTTTGCGGATGTTTCTGAAAACGACTGGTTCTGCAACGCTGTCAATGCGGCGGCTGAATTGGGTATCATCACCGGAAACGGCAACGGAAGTTTTCTGCCGAATGAAACGATTTCCCGTCAGGATATGGCGGTCATGCTATATAGGGCACTTAACAAATCTGGGGCGGAAATTCGTGCGGAGGGGCTCGGCTTTGTAGACAGCAATGAAATATCTGAATATGCGAAAGAGGCAGTATCCCTGCTCGGCGGCGCAGGCATTTTAAATGGCATGGAGAACAGTTCCTTTCAACCTGACGGAGAGCTCAGCAGGGCCCAGGCGGCAAAAGCCCTTTATGAAGCGCTGCGTATAAGTTCAAAGCTGTAAAATAAGGAGGATGTGATACATGAAAAAATCATTCATAACGTTATTGTTGGCTTTTGTAATGCTGCTGCCGGCTCCGGCGGCCTGGGCCGAGATATCTTCCGCAGAGAGCGGAATAGAGCTAACCAAGGCCGAACAAGAAAAAATTACGCTGCTTTATAAAATTGGCGTTATCGAAAATGCAGAGGTTAAGGACGATTCTGTGACAAGAGGAGAGTTTGCTGCCTGGCTTGCCCGCCTTTCAGGCCTTGACAGCAATTTGCTTCAGGCAACCACGAGCTTTGAGGATGTTTCGGCTTCAAATAAATATGCGGGTGCAGTTACGGTAGTTTCCGCAATTGGCTGTATGAAGGGCATAAGCGAGAAGGAATTTGGTGTCAACAAGAATATTTCACGTCTGGATGCAACCGTCGCGCTTCTGAGGCTGCTGGGGTATGAGACAGTGGCAAAAAAGGAAGGCGGTTATCCGGACGGATATTCGAAATACGCCGCGTCCCTTGGGCTGAACAAGGGAATTTCCGCCGGGGAGGAAAACGATCGTATTGCCATTTTGTTGATGTGCTACAATTCTTTGACGACAGTATTCGTGGATTCGGACGGCGAAGTCCGGAAGGATAATTTATTAATCAAAAAAGTGCATAACGTATACGAGACAAAGGGTGTTGTAACCGCGAACCGTTTTACGAAACTCGACTCGGAAAAAGGTGCACTGAAACCGAATGAAATAGCAATAGACGGCACGATTTACATTACGGAAGATGTTTCTTTGGCAGAACACATCGGTGAATATGTTTCCTGCTATTACTCCTATAATGAGAAGGATGATGAACGCTATATTGTCTATTTGAAGGAGCTCTCCAATTTTAACGACAAGCTTGTGCTCACCCATAAGGAGATTCTTTCCGCAAAGAATAATGTCATCACGTATGAGGATGAAAAGGGAGAAACGAAAAAGGCGAATCTGCGCGGCGGCTTTGACTTCATATTGAACAACCGTGTTGTTTTAGACAGAACAACGGCGGATTTGGAGATTGAGGACGGAGAACTTACCCTGATAGATTCCGACGGTGATGAGTTGTATGATCTGGTAAAAGCTAAAAGCATCGAGACAATGATTTTCCGCGGGGCGGATAATATAGAAGATTTAATTTATTGTAGGGAAGGAAACATACACACAAAACCTTTTGACGATTCGTACTATTGTGAAATTATTCGTGTAAACGTAAAAGACGGTTCGCAGGAGAGCATCAGCATTGACGAGATGTCACAGGGCGACGTGCTGACGGTTTACCGTTCCAGAGACAGCAAATATTTGCTTATCTATGTATATTCCTCAGGTGTCTACGGCGTTATTGATGAAATCAACAACGAACAGGTCATTGTGGACGGCACAGCCTACGAGCTGCCGTTAAAAACACCCCGCAGCGAACTTTCTGTCGGGGCGAAGGTGTCCTTCAGCGTCGACATGTTCGGGAGGCTGGTCTATCTGGAGAGGGAAACGGATGCCCTGGGGCCGCAGTACGGGTATTTCTTCGCATATGACGGCGCGAACGGGCTGGGAAATGCAAAGGTGAAAATCATTGTCGGGAACGATGTCTTCATCTATTCTCTCGCGGAAAAAGTCAAGGTTGACGATGCTGCCGCCTACAGCGGCCGGGAGCTTAATAAGTGTGCCAGCCTGTTTGAAGGCGGCGCGGCGAAGCGCCAGCTCGTCCGTTACTGCTTAAACGGAAAAGACGAAGTAACTGCGTTTTATACCGCTTACGGAAATTCGGAGAACAGCATTAAGAAAACGCCGGGTTTCGACAAAAACGTGAAAACAAATTACTATCCATGGCACAAGGTTATTGCTGAGAAATATGTAATGCCTGATGACAGCTTCTTCCTGGTAATTCCGAATGCGAACGAGGAAGAGGCTGCAAATGAAGAACTGTACAGTATAAATTATAGCTTTGCGGATTATGTTAACAGCTGCTATCTTGAATTATACGACGTAAACGACGATATGCAGCCTGGTGCGGTTTTACTTTATGCAAACAATTCGCTGGAGGGTTCTGTGCCAACCAACCAAAACTCGCCGGTGGGGATTGTTGTGAAAACCGCCGTAGGGGTGGACAATAATATCGTTTATCTTTGGGATGATGGGGAGACAAAGGCATACGAGGTGAACGGCGACACGATTCCGTCTCTGGAACCTTATCAGTTTGGCGATGTGGTCAGATATGAATTAAACAAGGATGGAAAGGTTGTCACATTATCTAAAATGATGGATATTGGTACAACGCCTGAAGACACGCCGGTACCAACGCTCCATCAGGAGGGTAATATATACCATTATTTCGGAAGGGTACACAAAAAGCTGGAAGAATATCTGGTTATGATTCCAAACCGTGAAAATCCAGGCTTTGTTGATGCGGATGTGGATAAACGAGTCGTTGTCCCATCAGCGGATATCAGAAACTGTGCGGTTGTGGATATGAAGACAAAAAAGGTTGTAACCGGTTCGTATGATTCCATTTCACAGTATTTTGAAGGCGAGGAAAGCGGCGGCTGCTACATTTACACGAGCTTGTACATGTGGTATTGTACGTTTGACCTAATAATCTACAAGTTTTAAAAAGGAGGCCTGATGATGAAACGAATTCTAGCTCTGTTACTATGCGTCATTCTTCTGGTGGGCATTACTCCTGCCGTTCTGGCGGCAGAGACGAGTGCAGCGGCACTTTTAAATGAAACATTTGTCGATACGGCGACCAATGCCATGCCGAACTCCGCGGTGGTGTTCGGAGACGGGAGCCTGGTGCAGGCGATACCGGAAAAAAACGGGAAAATCCTTCGCATCCGTAATCAATGGGAAACCGCGCTCGTCCATTTTGGGTTCAATGTGGGTGCAAATAACAAAATTGTTATCGATACGCGCGTGAAGGTAGAAGACAACTACTCCGAAAAGGCTTTGCTCCAATATGCAAACGCTGCCACCCGTTTTTCGCTTGTCACCCGTAAAAAAAACGGCGATTTAATTGATATGAACGGCTCAAAAGTGGGAAATGTCCCTGTTAACGAGTGGGTGACGCTTTCTGCAATTTTAAATTTGGAGACGCTGCGCTATGAATTGTATGTGGACGGCGAGCTGAAGTCTCACCGCGGAGTTCTGCAAAACCCGGAGGAGATTACGAAGGTGGGCTTTACGTCAAATAATAATCCGGATAAGGAAACGACGATGTATTGCAGTTATATCCGCGTTTATACCGGAACGGAACTGGTACCTGAGGATTATTTTCCGGCTGCGGTACTGAATAAAACAGAAAAGAAAACGAAGGCGGAGCACGCAACCGAACCGAAATATAAGCCCTCGCTGATTTTCGAGCTTGACTGCGAGAGCCAGGCAGTCGGCCAAGGTATTGTGGGTATGCCGATTTGGGATGGTACGGCTGGTATCACCCTCGACCCGGACGACGAAAATCAGTTTTATCGGCTGAATTACGAAAGGGGAACCGGCGCAATGGTGGGAGCATATTCCCAGGTGGAAAGCTACCCCTGTATGGTCGTGCAGATGGACGCCCGTGTAAACCGCAAAAGCCGTGTCGGTTGGTACATAACCTGCCGGGATAAGGCCGCGGGAGCAAATGACCTGCGGATATTCGTTATTACGCCATCCGGAAAAATAATGGCGGCAGATGAGGAAACCATCATTTCTGACAAAGACTTAAGGGATGGCTGGGTAAACATCGCCGCGGTTATCGATTTCAGAACAAAGGAAGTCGATTATTATGTAGACGAAGAATTGGTGCTGGAAAACTTTTATTGGGGAGATATCGCAATTGCCAAGAATTTGGCCTCGACCATTTACGAGGTGCGCTGGCAGTCCAGCGCCGCGGGCATTACAGGCAACCACTATCTCGATATCGATAATGTACTTTTCTATAAATCGATTGTACCTGTGGATAAGGATACCCTGCTCGGCGGCGGGGCTGTGATGGAAGAAACAGGGGATACCATCGACTATACGCTCGATTCTACTCCGCTCAATCCCGATATGAAGGCGTTCCGCGCGGTGCCGGAGTCGCTGTCCATTGAGAAGAACCAAAGCTCTTACCTGACGGATTATTCCAAAACAAAGGAAACCTATAAGGATGCGATTTGTGTTGTTCCGGGGAATTCCAACGTATGGGTGAAGAACGGAAAATATGCTTCAGACTACAAATTTGTCTGGGACGGGGCGCATATTTTGGGGCCTGCGCCTACACTGGCTGCCTTTATGAACAAAACACTGGAATATAATGAGGCGGACCAGACTGCAAAGATAGGCAATATTACGGCAAAAGCGGGAGATGAATTTATCACGGTGGACGGGAAGGAATATCCTTCCGAAAGTACGGTACAGGTGATTGACGGAATCTTGTATCTTCCGCTTCGCGAGTTTACCCGCTACGGTATGAATAAATTCTATGGGGAATCCACAAAGGGCTTCGGTGTCATCGCGCCGAATGAAAGGCCGTACCACTTTAACACCAATGCCGGCGCGGGCGCGCTTCTTTACACCGTTTCAGACTATAGCCATATGATGGCATACCTGATTCTGGACCGCTATAACGCGGAGACCATACAGCAGATATTTGACGAACGCATTAAGGACACTCCTTACCCCCGAGTATTGACGATGAAGGAGGAAGCGCCGAAAATCAAAGCGGCAACAGAGACAGATCCGAGAATGAAGGAATTTTCAGATTTGACCTTGGCGGATGCGGAGCGCACACTCGGTCATACACTCAATATCCCCGATGTTCCGGGCGTTCAGATTAACGGCGTCCCTGGCACCTTTGTTCCCGAGCAATTATACTATGCGTACTATATGACGGGCGATCGGGCGTATATCGACAAAATTAAGGAATTCGCAAAATATCTTGTGAACATGGAGAACTGGAACGGCAACGCACATATGCTTTCCACCTCGTGGATTTGCCTGTACCTGGCATATACTTATGATATCCTCCACGATGAACTGACACAGCAGGAAAAGGACGATATCGTGTATGCCTGCACAAACAAGGCGATTAAATATCACAGGGAATATATGTACGGATGTGACTGGAACAACTGGTCGATCATGGACTACAACTGGAATGTCATCTGTAACACGGGGCCGATGCTTGCATCGATGATATTCCTGGGCGAGGGTTATGACGACGCACTGTTTTTGGATACCATTGAAAAAGCGCAGGTGTCCCTGGGCTACTTCATGCAGTACTTCGCGCCGGACGGCGGCGGTTGGGAATCCATGGGCTACACCAACTATCTTTTGAGCTACATGACGCTGCTGCTGGACGGTGTTTGCAACTATTTTGGTGAAGATCTGGGCCTTCTGCAATATCCGGGGCTTGATAAAGTCGGCAACTTTTTGGTGAATGCAACAGCGAAGGAACACAGCTGGGCGATTCATAATGATACGGATACGACGCCTGCCTGTACAGCGCTTTCTATGTGGTTCACCAAGCATTTCCAGGACTATGAGGGGCAGCAACGTAACATTGACCAGCTTTATAAGAATATGCCACAGTATTATATCAACGGCTTCACGATGATGAAAAACTATATGCCGAATCCACCGGAGGTGAACTATTCTGCGCCGCTGGATATCAATTACCGTGGACTGGAACTCGGCGCGAGCCGCGACGCATGGGGCGAGAGCCAGCAAACCTTCATGGGCGTTCACGGAGGATATAACAACGACGCCGGTGAACAGGTGGACATGGGGAACTTCTTCTTTGAGGCAAACGGTAAGATATTTGCGGACGACACAGGCCGTGAGGATTATGCACTTCAGGGCAGTTGCTATACGGAACGCGCGGAGGGACATAACGTTTGGGTGGTCAATCCTGATGAGGGAGACGGACAGAATAAAATTGCGAAAGGCACAGTGAAACTTGAAGCCAACAAACCAAAGGGGGTTATTTATAGCATTGACCTTCTCCCGGCGTATTACGGTATGGTAAAAGGAGCAAAGCGGGCCTACATGCTCTCAGAGGACCGGAAGATATTTACGGTCCAGGATGAAATTGTGCCGCTCGAAGGCTCGAATGAGTTCTACTGGTTCTGGCATACACCGTCGGAAATTGAAATTGATGAAGAAAATAATATGGTCATACTTACGCAAGAAGGGAAAAAGTGCGCGGTATATTTCGATTCCAACGTCGAATTTACAATTTCCAAACAGGATAAGCTGGAGCCGCTGCCGCGTTCCCCAAAAATTGCCGGACAATTGCAGCAGAGACAGGCGTTGAAGCAGAAGAAGATTGTCATAAACTTTTTCAGCGAAGGGGAACCGGTTACCTTTCGTGCGGTGGCGGTCCCTTACGGACAGAAATGGGAGCGCACCGAAATCAAGCCATTTGCAGAATGGACGATTCCGGATGGCTCCATTACAGAGGGCTACGACGATGCGGATATGATTTACCTGAACGGCCAGCCGGTGGAGGGCTTTAAGCCCAATGTATATGATTACACGGTTTACTACCCCGGTTATTACGATGCACCGGAGGTTACGGTGGATACAAAGGGCACTGTGACGGAAATTATCCCCGCAACAGAAGACAATAATACATTGGTAGTGAGAGTAGAGAGCTCTTCGAACCCCGGCAACTTCCGAACCTATACGATTACACTCCAGAGCAACGCCTGTGTTGGCCTGCCGGAAGATGGAGAACAGATTCCGATTGTGGGCGCCGCGGCGAGCGACAGCGACGGAAACGTTCCTGCGGGCGCAATCGACGACAATATGGATACACGCTGGTCCTCCGCCAACGACCAGTGGATTACCTTTGATTTGGGTGAAATGAAAGAGTTCAACACGTTTGCTATGGCGTTGTACGGAGGGGACGGAAGAAAGCTGGATTACGAGATTTATGTTTCCGAGGACAACGAGACCTTTACCCTGGCGGCGGACGACCTGCTCTCGAGCGGCGTACTCAGCGGCTGGGAGTATACGCAGTTTAAACGGGTGAAGGCGAGATATGTGAGGCTAAACTGCCACGGATCGACAATCGTTCCCTACAACAGCATTTTGGAAGCGAGGATTTATAACGTACCCGAAAAGTAAGAACCCAGAAAAGTTCCGCGGGGAGCATTTTTGCTCCCCGCAGAACGAAAGGCAACCTATTTAAAAGTCAGGAGTGTGAACGATGAAAAAGAGAATGTTGGCGCTTATGCTTATCACGGTTCTGTCCTTAGCGGCTATTGCCATGGCTCCGGTTGCTTTGGCAGCAACAGTCACGAGCTATTATGACATAGATTTTGACCAAAAGGGAGATACCGATTCGACATGGAAAAACAAAGCGGGTGATCTATATTTTGGATATTGGTCCGGCGGCTCTACGCCTTCGCCGGCAGATGTGAAGCAGACGCTTGAAGAAGATGATGTTAAAGGAAACAAAGCGGTGAAGATTTCTAATTCCGGCAAAGGTGGGAATTATGCTTTGGGAAATCCGGCGGCGGTAGAACCGGCGGAATTCAACAGCTGCGTCACATGGTATGAACTGTCGTTCAAATTTGAGGACGCATTTTTGCAGATGTACTTGGAGTCGGCAGGTTATCCGTTCCACTTTACTACAGACGGCTCCCTCTACATTGGAGGGTTGAAAAGCAACGTCTTTCAGGGGGACAGAGTCAACAACATAACCTTTCAGACGGATGAATGGTATCATCTTGTAATCGCATCGGACAATGTAGACAAGTTTAACGGTGAAACAAAATATTACGCATGGATTAATGGCGAAGAGGTCATCACAAACACCACCGCAGGGGCGGGATGCGCGGATACTACCATGCTGCATGATGAGACGGTCTTTGGAAAAACCAAACGTGTGTTATATGTGACGAATGACAACACGACGGCCGGGACGCTCTGGCTGGATAATTTTAAAATTTACACAACGGATACGGCGGTGAAAACGGCTGGGTATGACCCCAATGTAATTTATGAAGGGGCAGAGCTTTCGTCCGGCCAGCTGAAAATAGAAGACAATGTCATTTATGCGCCTGCCGGTGCGACCTTAGCAGATGTCGCCGCGCTTTTGCATGTTGGCAGCGCTGGAGCGGCCTATTTTGACGGAAATACGCTGGTTACAGGGGATGAAATGTCCACGGTAGCTGCGGAGGGAAAATTCGTTTACGCGCGCTCAGACAGCGGGATAGGAGTCAGAAAATATACCATTGAGACGGACCCCTCTGCGCCGCCCAAACCATCTGGGTCTCCAGCACCATCTGGGTCTCCAGCACCATCTGGGTCTCCAGCACCATCTGGGTCACCGGCACCGTCTGGGTCTCCAGCGCCCACAGGGTCTCCGAAACCATCAGAGGCTCCAAAGCCTGAAATACGCAACAACTATTATGATGTAGATTATGAACAGCAAGGCGACACAAACACACTGTGGACAAATAAGGCGGGAAGCTTGGTCTTTGGCTATTGCTCCGGCGCGACTTCAGCGAATACAAATCTGGTGACACAGGCGCTTGCGGAGGATGCAGTCAGAGGAAGCAAGGCGGCAAAACTCACCGCAAGAGGGAACGCACAAGCTGCAAACACGTTCTATGCTCTGGGCCAGCTGAACAGCAATATCAGTGGGCTTGGCAGCAGCGTGACCTGGTATGAACTATCGTTCAAGTTTGACGAACAATTTTTACAGACGTATCTGCTTTTCGCAGGTTATCCGTTCCACATAAGCGCGGCCGGTGAATTGTACATCGGCGGTTTGCAAAACAATGCCACATATCAAGGCCGCCAAGTAAATAACTTTACCCTTCAAACAGGGGAATGGTATCATATGGTGATTGCGGCGGATAATCTGGATACCTATATGGGGGATACGAAATATTACGCTTGGATAAACGGAGAATACCTCACGACAGATATCTCCAAAACGGCCCAATGCACCTCTACGCAGAGCGGAGATACGAAGTCGGCGACGCACGCCCTCTTATATTTCTTTATGAACACATCGGGAGAAGCAAGCTTATGGGTGGATAACTTCAAACTATACACGACAAAGGTACCTGTGAAGGACGGCAGTACCGGTGAACTGTGCTTTGACCCGAACGCAATTTTTGAAGGTGCGGAGCTTTCCTCCGACTGTTTAAAAGTGCAGGATAACATTATTTATGCGCCCTCCAGTGAAACGTTGGGCGGTGTTTCCGCATTACTAACACTCGGCAGCGGAGGCGGAGCCTACTTTAATGGAAACACAGCGGTGCCTCAGGATGATATTGTCGTTACGCCCGCAGTGGGGAAGACCGTTTACGCACGCTCAAACAGTGGAATAGGAATCAGAAAATATACCATTGCCGAGGGAAAAAGGCTTTATGACATGGAGCCTTCCACCGCCGTGTGGAAAAAGGCAGACGGAACAACCGCGGCAAATATTTCTGCACTTGCGGCGGGAGACAGCGTCACACTTTCGCTAAATTTTGAAAATGATACGCCGGAAACGAAAAACAGCGTTCTTGTGCTTGCAGCCTATAACGGGACGGTGCTTGCGGATTACTGTTTTACCGACATTGCCATTCCAGCGGGAGGCGGGCAGGCTGTTACCGGGCCTTTGCATATTAAGGACACAACAGACCTCAGTATTAAGGCATATGTCTGGAGAGGCCAGGAGAACCATACTCCTGAAATGACAAGGCTTGAAATGGCGCGCTGATATTGCACTTTCATGTATGATGAAAAATTAGAAAAATGTCATGCTTCGGGCTGAATTTTTTAACATGCCGAAAAGGAAGATTCTATTTCCCACGGCGCGGGAAAAATTATTTATAACTAAGGCAAGAAATGTACCCGCTTCTATAGGCGGCGGGTACTATTTTACCATGAAGCAGGCGTACAATCTCCTGCTTTATACAGTGTGGATTACATCACACCTTGCCGCGTTGAATGACGTGGCAAGCCCTTATTGAAAGGAGTATAAATAATGAAAAAGAAAATTTTGGCGCTTATCCTTACAACGGTTATGTCTGTATGTGTTACCATGGCCCCTGTTGTTTCGGCAGCAACGGCTGCGAACTACTATGATATTGATTTTGACCAAGCGGGTGACACTGATACGGCCTGGACAAACAAAGCCGGGAGCGGACTGTATTTTGGATATTGGTCCGGAGGCTCCACGCCTTCACCTACAGATGTGAAGCAGACGCTTGCGGTAGATGCTATTAGAGGAAATAGAGCGGTCAAAATCTCTAATTCTGGGAAAGGCGGAGCGTATGCACTTGGAAATCCGACACCGGTGGAGCCGGACGAGTATAACAGCAGCGTCACATGGTATGAACTGTCGTTTAAGTTTGAGGATGCGTTTTTGCCGATGTACCTCGAGGCGGCAGGCTATCCGTTTCACTTCACCGCGGATGGCTCCCTCTACATAGGCGGCCTGCAAAGCAATATATTCCAGGGAGACAGGGTCAACAACATAACCTTCCAGACGGATGAATGGTATCATCTGGTGGTTGCAGCGGACAATATTGACACATATTTCGGCGAAACCAAATACTATGCCTGGATTAACGGCGAAGAGGTAATAACAAACACCACTGCGGGAGCGGGGTGTGCGGATACCACGGCAGCGTATAACGATGCGACTTATGGGAAAACCAAACGAGTTTTTTATATAGCGAATGACAGCACAACGGTTGGGACGCTCTGGCTGGATAATTTCAAGCTTTACACGACGGACACCGCTGTAAAGGTCAACGGAACGCTGACCTACGACCCAAACGTGATTTTTGGAGGGGCGGAGATTACCTCCGGCCAATTAGAGGTGCGGGGAAACGTCATTTATGCGCCTGCCAGCGCGGCGTTGGCTGAAGTTTCCGCGCTGCTCAACATCAGCGGTGATGCTGTCTACTATAACGGCAGAATACCGGTGTCCGAAAATGAAATGGCAGCAGTCCCAGCTGTGGGAAAGACGGTTTATGTACGTTCTGCCAACGGTGCGGGATTAAGAAAATATACGATTGCGGAACGTACCATATATAATATCATCGACAACTACTATGATGTCAATTTTGACCAGACGGGGGATACGGCTTCTAACTGGGCCAATAAAGCGGGAAGCGGCCTGGTCTTCGGATATTGCTCCGGCGCCACTTCGGCTTCCACGTGGATGGTATCGCAAACGCTGGCGAAGGACGCGGTCAGCGGGAACAACGCGGTAAAGTTCTCTATTTCGGGGAATGAGCAAACGGCGGGTACAGCTTATGCCGTGGGCCAGATGAACGCGAATAAAAGTGGCTTGGAAAGCTGTGTCACATGGTATGAACTGTCGTTTAAGTTCGAAGGGCAATTTTTACAGACCTATTTGAATTCTGCCGGTTATCCGTTTCACATTATGGAGAACGGAGACCTGTATATCGGAGGACTAAAAAGCAATCAATATCAGGGAAGCAAGGTCAATAATCTTACCCTCGAATTGGGCGAGTGGTATCATCTGGTGATTGCGGCGGACAATATCGACCAATATAGCGGTAAAACGAAATATTATGCTTGGGTCAACGGAGAATATCTCTCAACAGCCAACACAGCTAACACCGGCTGTACATCCACACAGGTGGTAGATAACTTTACCAGCACAATTCAGCACCATCTGTTATACTTTTTCCTGAACTCTTCGGGTGAAGCCAGCCTTTTGGTGGACAATTTCAAGCTTTATACAACTGACGCTCCCGTAAAAGACAGCGAGGGAGAATTGTGCTTCGACCCGAATGCAATTTTTAAAGGCGCGGAGCTCTCGTCCGATCATCTGAGGATACAAGACCATATTATTTATGTACCTTCCGGCAAAACGCTGGCTGAAGTTTCCTCATTGCTGAGCATTGGCGCAGGCGGAGTGGTTTACTTTGACGGAAGCACGCCGATAGCCGAGAGTGCGATGTCCGCAACGTCCGCAGTGGGCAAGACTGTTTATGTACGTTCAGCCGGAGGCGTTGGAGTAAAAAAATATACGATTGCCAAGGGGCCGGAGTTTGATCTGCTGCCTTCAACCGCTGCGTGGAAGAAGGGAGACGGAATAACGGCGGCAGGTATTTCCGACCTTGTCGCAGGAGACCGCATAACACTTTCGCTTGATTTTATCAATAGCACGGCAGAGACAAAGAACTGCGTTCTCGCACTTGCGGTATACAACGGCACGGTTCTTGCGGATTGCTGCATTACGGACATTTCCATCCCCGTTGGAGGGGGCCAGGCTGTCTCCGGGACTTTAGACATTCAAAGCACAAAAGACCTTAACGTCAAAGCGTTTGTATGGGATGGAATGCAAAATTTAAGCCCTGAAATGACAGGACTTGAAATGGCGCACTGATTTGTGCCCCCCTTGCCTAGCTTATGCCGCAGGAAAGCGGGTATAAAACAACAATAAAAGGAGAATGATTATGAAGAAACCTGTTAGAATTTTAGCTGGTGCCATAGCAGTTGCTACAGTTTTGAGTATGTCGGCCTGTGGAGAAAAAAAAGCGACAGATAATTCTGATACTACAAAAATAAGCTGGTGGATTGCCAATAGTGCATCTCCTATCGTAAAATCGTATGATGATATTGCAGCGGTGCAAAAGCTGCAGGAAAAATTCAATGTTGATATAGAGTTTTTCCATCCCTCCGCCGAGCAGGAAACCGAGCAGTTTAATATTATGGCCGCATCGGGCGATTTTAAGGATATTGTGAGCTTTAATTGGAACGGTTACACAGGTGGTCCGGTCAAAGCCGCAAAGGATGGTGCAATTCTGGTTCTGGATGACTATCTTGATAAAAATATGCCCAACCTTCTGTCGTTAATGAATCAAGACTCTGCAATGAACTATCTTGCACGTTGCTACGACGGTTCTGTTTCTGTCCTTCCTGGGTGTACAAACGACATTATTACAGGAGCGGTTTTCGGGCCGCAGATAAGGAAGGACTGGCTGGATAAGCTGGGACTTTCTGTTCCAAAAACGATCGACGACTGGTACGATGTGCTTACGGCATTTAAGACGAAGGATCCCAACGGCAATGGCCAGCAGGATGAGGTTCCCTTCGTGGCAGACGGCACCGCTACTTTTTTAAGGTTTTCGTATGCTTTCGGAGGTGTTGATGAAGGCTTC
>CABSKZ010000042.1 GCA_902478395.1 uncultured Eubacteriales bacterium
CTTTACACCCGCGCCGACGCGGTACAGCGGAGAAAGCCCGGAAAGCGAACCGGAATCGCAGGCGGTCGCGGGGGTTACAAGGTCTCTGTCGCCGGATGTTGTGCTTGCTTACCATTCGCAGGGAGAGGTCATTTACTACGACTTTGAGGGAAAGGCGACGCCGCGGGCGAAACAGATGGCGAAGGAACTTTCAGAGCTATCCGGCTATGGCCTTGATGAGTCAGACGGGATGGCAAGCTGCAGCGGGTATAAGGACTGGGTTATCCAGGAATTTTATATCCCAGCGTTTACCATTGAGGTAGGACTGGGAGAGAATCCCCTGCCATTATCACAATTTAACAAAATATTCGACGACAATCTGAAAATACTGCTATATTTCGCACAGGACTAAGCTATTGTTCACAAAATATTCACAAATTATCTCTTGTATATATTAAAAAAGTGTTGTAATATATTACGCGTTGTAACATATTCGTAATAATTTTTGGAGTTATGACGTACACTATATTAAAACAACTTTTAGGACGGTGATTTGGTGGGCAGCAGTACAACCTGTGTCAAGGTAAAGAAAATTGAAAAAGTACCTTCACAGTACTATACGCCAAATGTGACGTACGTAGCAAAGGCAGATACCAGGGTGAAAATCAAACTGGAGGACAAAACGGTCCAGACGGCTGAACAGCTTGAGGATGCTCTTGAAGCGGCTCCGGCGGTCAAAGTCGGGCTGGCTGGCGGCATTCCGTCTTTTGCGGCGGAATGGTGGGACAAAATGAAGGAAGCCGGCAAGAAGGGAATCCACAGCATAAAATATTTTCTGACCGACAACGCGAAGCGTATCGCGATTTCAGGCGGCGCATCCGTAGCGCTTGCGTCTATTGCGGGCGTTGTGCTGGTCAGCACCTGTTCAATCGCATATCAGGTGCGGCTTGGTGATAAGGTAATCGGCACGGTTAAGGATGAGAGCACCTACTACCAGATTCTTTCAGATGTTCAGGAGGAGGTCGCGGAAATTTCTGAGATTGCGTTCGAACCGCGGGGCGAGCTCAATGTCAACATGCGGCTGATTCCCAAAGGAACGCTGACGGACGAAGAGGAAATTAAAGAAAAGCTCAAATCCACCTCCGCAGATATGATTCCGGCCTATGCGGTCTTAGTAAATTCTAAGCCCATTATGGCGCTTCCCAACCAGCAAATGGCCATAGACGTTCTGGAAGCTTATAAAAAGGATTATACCGGCGATGCTGAGAATGTTGAGGTTACCTTTGCGACGGACGTCGAGGTGGCGCATGAGTTCGTGCCGAAGACGCTTTTAAAAACCAAGGATTCCGCGCTGGACTACCTGCGCAGCGGACAGTTTGAGACGTACACGCCCGCGGAAGGGGAAACGCTGGAAACCGTGGCGGAGAAATATGGCGTGAAGGTAAATGATATTTTAAACAAAAATGTTGTTTCGGACGAAGTGGAGCTTTCCCGGCAATGCCTGAAAATTTATACCGGAAAACCGCTGATAGACGTGAAAACAGTTGAACATATCAAAGGGGAATTTGCAGTGCCGTTTGAAACGGTTCAAACGGAGGATGAAACCAAATACCAGGGGTCCATCAAGGTGGAAACGGAAGGGCAGGACGGGCTGAAATTCCTTGAAGCCTATGTGACAAAAGTGAACGGTGAGGAAGTCGGCAAAAACGTGGTGCAGGAAACCATGCTGAAAGCACCGGTCAACCAGGTGGAGATTCTTGGAACGAGAGAAGTTCCCGCCCCTGTTGGGACCGGATTCTTTGCGATGCCGGCCAGCGGCTCCCTGTCTTCGCGGTTTGGCTCCCGCTGGGGCCGGAACCACAACGGGATTGATATTGCCGCCGGAATCGGCGCGGATGTCAAGGCCGCCGACACAGGCCGGGTTATCTACTCCCAGTACAATGACGGCGGGTATGGCTATTTGATTCAGATAGACCATGGCAATGGCTTTGTAACGTACTACGGGCATTGCAGCGAACTGATTGCCCAGGTCGGCGATATTGTTTCCAAGGGTGATATCATTGCCAAGGTAGGAAACACCGGAAACAGCACCGGACCACATCTGCACTTTGAAGTCCGTAAGGATGGAACGCCGTATGATCCGCTGGCTTATTTGAATGATTAAAAAGGAAATAGAACCTCTGCGTTGAATATTTCAATGGAGAGGTTTTTTTTCGCCGTAAAGCAGGGATAAATTATAGATTTTGATTGAAGGAGACGGAGAATATGCCGAAGTTATTTGGAAAACAGCTGACGAAAAGACAAATGGAGCAATATTATGGCGACTTGACCCATGTAATGGGGGTGCGCGAATATACCTACAGCAGCGGGAGGGAACGCGGGCTCCGGGTTGTAGAGGTGAAAAACGGCAGCGGGCTTTGCTATACTGTTCTGCCGGACCGCGGAATGGATATCGGCGAGCTATCCTATAAAGGGATTCCAATATCCTATTGTTCCGGAGCGGGCTTGGCTTCTCCGGTTTTGTACGACAGGGATGAATTCCACTACACTTTCGGGGGCGGGATGATGACGACCTGCGGCCTGTTCAACGCCGGCCCGGCCTGCGAGGATAATTGGAGCTATTACCCCACCCATGGCAACATTTCTAAAATGCCGGCTTCTGATTTGTGCACATGCGGGGAATGGCGGGGAGAGGAATACCATCTTTTTGTAAGCGGAAAGGTACGGCAGTCGTCACTGTTCGGAGAAAATCTGACGCTTCACCGCAAAGTGGAAACCAATGCAGGAGTCAACAGTGTTACGATAACAGACCGGGTGGAAAACAGCGGCTTCCAGACAGAAGAAATTATGATTCTGTACCATATTAATATTGGACATCCTGTTTTAGACAGCACAGCTCGATTTGTGACGAACAATGTCCATCCGGTCCCGCGGGATACCATCGCGGCGCCGGGAATGGATACCCGCGAGGTATTTTCAGAACCGGTTCCCGGTTACCAGGAGCAGGTTTTTTTCTATGAATCATGCGAGGAACCGTTCGCGGCGATTGAAAACCCAAATTTGGGAATCCGCGTCAAAATCTCATACGACAGGGAGAATCTTCCTTATCTGGTTCAGTGGAAGCAGGTTGGGGAAGGGGAATATGTTTTGGGAATCGAGCCGGGAACCTATCCGCCGATGGGCCGGGTGTACGCCAAGGAACATGAAGGTTTGCTGGCGGTAGAACCGGGCGAGTCAAAAAGTTTTCGGGTGACCATCGCGCTGGAGGATATGTAACAGACGTGTCCATGCGCGGGAGAGGTACGGAACTTTCGTGAAATTTCTGCCCGGTTTGCGGGGGGCGAGGATAAAAATATTCTAGTGGGGGAGGGCATATGAAAAGGATTTTTTTGTTCGCTCTAATACCTTTTGTGTTTTGCTGTGTGTCCTGTTCACAGCAGAAGAAAATAACCCTTCCATTTTCCGCCGCCGAGGTGGAGGAAGTGGAAGTCTATCAGTTTTCCGTTCCCGCCCAGGCGGAACAGAAACGTGTGACGGCGAGAGAGGATATACAGAATATTGTTGCGCTGTTGACAACTGTGGCTGTTGCGGAAAATCCGGCGGAGCAGACTGCCGGAGGAACTACGACCAGCTTTCGATTCCGGTTAAGCAGCGGTTCGGACTATGAAATTATATATGTTTCTTATGGGGTAAAAAACGGCGAGCTGAAGTCGCCGCATGCGTTTCATTACCGAACACAGGCGGATATTGGAAATATATGGAATCAACTGGATTATGAAGCCGTGGCTGTTGAAGCGGTGGAGCTGCCAGCTTACGGAGGCTGACAAGCAGTATCCGGGCAGAAATAACGGAGCAGCTAGAGAAAATTAGGAGCATTTTTATGGCGGCGGGTATTTCGTCGCATATCAATATACGCTCCGCTGCGCCTTCCGTGATGCGGCAAGACGAAGCCGCAATCGGCACCGTGCAGGTGTATAAGCGCGCCCTCAATAAGGCATATACCGCCTGTTGCAATGTGACAAGAGTGCTACCACTACGCCGCACGGAAAGTCAAGAACAATAAGATAAAGACTGATATAATCATTTCATACGGAAGGGGGTCTTGAAATGGATTGGATTACGGGGATACAGAGGGCACTCGATTACACGGAGGAGCATCTGACAGAAGAAATCGACTATGAAGCGGTGGCGGAGCAAGCCTATTCGTCGACGTTTCATTTTCAGCGGATGTTCACTATGCTATGCGGGTTTTCGCTTGGTGACTATATCCGTATGCGCCGCCTTGCACTGGCCGCCGAAGAATTGATTCGGACCGGCGGCAAGGTGATTGATATCGCGTTGAAATACGGTTATGATACCCCTGAAAGTTTCTCCCGTGCGTTTGTGCGTTTTCATGGAATTACGCCAACGGATGCGCGGCATGGAGGCAATGTCAAATCCTTTTCCAGGCTGTCCGTAAAACTGATTTTATCCGGAGGTAGTATGATGGATTACAGAATTGAGAAAAAAGAAGCATTCAGGGTTGTATGCAGGAAAAAGCAGGTCAAGAAACCCCAGGGCGATACCGCCACAGCGGACATTTCAGCATTTTGGAACGAGTGTGGAAACGACGGGACGATACAGGAAATTTGCAAGTATGGCCGGTTTGACAATTTTAACGGCGTGCTTGGAGTCTGTTTTTCCGGCGAGATGGCAGATTCCGGATTCCCTTACGGCATCGGAGCAGAGTACAATGGTTTACCGCTGAACGATGAGGGATTGGCTATCGTGGAGATTCCTGCCCATACCTATGCGGTCTTTCAGTGTAAGGGCAAGATGCCGGAGGCATTTAAAAAGACCTATCAGCAGATTTGCACAGAGTTCTTCCCGCAGAGTAATTATGAGTATGGCAACGGCATAGAACTGGAGGTCTATCCCTCAGCAGAGGTGCATGACCCCGATTATACCTGTCAAATCTGGATTGCCGTAAACGAAAAGAAGTAAGCAGATTCAGTTTATCGCTGCGCTTTCCGCTCCTATTGTATGAAAAAAGCTTCGGAACCGATTTGCAGTCGGCCCGAAGCTTTTTCCGTTTTGTGAACGTTTACCTAGATGTGTGCAATTTCTAGTTTGTTGAAACGTATTTTTGTTTGTTTCCGTGAAACCTGTTCCCAGTATTAGATATAGACTGCTACCCGATTAACTCACAAACATTGTTTGAGAAGGTGACCGGGTCGTCGACTGGGAGGCCCTCTATCAGCAGAGCGCTTTCAAACAGCACCTCAGTATATTTTTTGAGTTTATCCTTATCGCTCGCAAGCAGGACGGCCAGTTTTTCAAAAATTGGGTGGTTCACGTTGATTTCCAAAATCCTGTCCGCCTTTACCTTGTTATCCGTGGGCATGGAATTCAAAACCTTTTCCATCTCGATGGACAGGGCGCCGTCGCTGGACAGGCAGACCGGATGCGATTTCAGCCTCGTGGAGGCTTTGACTTCTTTCACCCTGTCGCCGAGCGCGTCTTTCATAAACACGAACAGTTCCTTGTTCTCTTTTTCCTTCTTTTTCTCTTCCTTCTTTTCCGACTTGTCCTCCTCTATGCCGAGGTCGCCGGCGGAAACAGATTTAAATTCCTTGTCCTCATAGGTCCGCAGCATCTGGATGGCAAATTCGTCCACATCTTCGGTGAAGTAGAGAATTTCATAGCCTTTGTCCCGGACCAGTTCCGTCTGCGGAAGCTTATCGACCTTTTCAGTGGATTCGCCGCTTGCGTAGTAGATGAATTTCTGGTCCTCCGGCATACGGGAAACGTATTCGGACAGTGTCACCAGTTTTTGTTCCTTGGAGGAGTAGAACAGCAGGAGGTCTTTCAGAAGGTCCTTATCCCGGCCGTATTCATTGTAAATGCCGAACTTGAGCGGGCGCGAGAAATTCTTGTAAAAGCTTTCATATTTTTCCCTGTCATTTTTCAGCAGGTTCAGAAGCTCGCTCTTAATTTTTTTCTGCAAATGGTTTGCAATCAACTTTAGCTGGCGGTCATGCTGCAATATTTCACGGGAGATGTTCAGCGACAGGTCGGCGGAATCTACCAGGCCTTTCACGAACCCAAAGCAATCCGGCAGAAGGTCGCCGCATTTTTCCATAATCATAACGCCGTTGGAGTAGAGCTGAAGCCCTTTTTCATATTCCTTTGTATAATAATCAAACGGCGTTCTGGCTGGAATGAACAGCAGAGCCTTATAGCTGGTCGCACCGTCTGCGCTGGTATGGATAGTCAGCAGCGGGTTCTCAAAATCGAAGAATTTATCCTTATAAAAATTGTTGTAATCGTCTTCTGTCAACTCCGATTTGTTCTTCCGCCAAATCGGCACCATGGAATTTAGGGTTTCGTCCTCTGTATACTCTTCATATTCCGGAGGCGTATCCTTTTTCTCATCCTTGTCATCCGTGGGCTTCGGGCGGGATTTCGTCACCAGCATTTTAATGGGGTAGCGGATGTAGTCGGAATATTTTTTCACCAATCCGCGAATCCGGTATTCATCCAGGAATTCGTCATATTTTTCGTCTTCGGTGCTTTCCTTCAATTTCAAAATAATCTGCGTTCCGGCGGTATCCTTTTCGCAGGGTTCAATGGTATAGCCGTCTGCCCCCTGTGATTCCCATTGATACGCTTCCTCGCTTCCGAACTGTTTTGTGCGTACCGTTACACAGTCCGCCACCATGAAGGCGCTGTAGAAACCGACACCGAACTGCCCGATGATACTGACGTCGTCTTGTGTTTCTGTTTCCTTTTTAAAATCGAAAGAACCGCTTTTGGCAATCGTCCCAAGGTTGGATTCAAGTTCTTCCCTGGACATGCCGATTCCGGTATCTGTAATGGTAATGGTGCGGCCGTCCTTATCCAAATCAATCCGGATGTAATAGTCGTCCCGGTTGAAGCTGATGTTTTCATCCGTCAGCGCTTTATAGTACAGCTTATCAATCGCGTCGCTGGCGTTGGAAATCAGCTCACGCAGAAATATTTCCTTATGGGTATAGATGGAATTGATCATGAGGTCCAACAACCGTTTGGATTCGGACTTAAATGCTTTTTTTGCCATTTATATCAGCCTCCTGAAATTGTCTTGTTAGCACTCTTGCTAATTGAGTGCTAATATTATTTTAGCACAAATATTCTGTTTGTCAAGAGGTTAACCATAATTATTTTTCATTGTATTTTTGTAGAAGGTGCTGTATAATAAATTTAAATTAGTGGAAATGAATTAGGAAAGGAAGAAACACCGTATGATCATGAGTGCCAGCAGAAGAACTGATATTCCGTCGTGCCACGCACAATGGTTTATGGAGCGGGTACGGGAAGGGACGGTGCAGGTTTCCGACCCAATGAATCCAAAGCAGACACGGCTGCTGGAACTGTCGCCGGAAGCGGTAGACTGCATTGTTTTTTGGACAAAAGACCCGCACCCCTTGCTGCCGTTTTTGGACGAACTTGACGCGAGGGGATTCCGGTACTACTTCCAATTTACCCTGACACCGTATGGCAGGACAATCGAACCGAACCTGCGGCCAAAACGGGAAATCCTGCGGACATTTCTTGCTCTATCAGCACGGCTGGGACCGGAGCGGGTTTGCTGGCGGTACGACCCGGTCATTTTGAACCGGGATTTGGACGAAGCTTATCATTTATCCGCATTTGAAAAGCTGTGCAGGGTGCTTTCCGGAAGAACAAAATCCTGTACGATTAGCTTTGTGGACTATTATCAAAAACTCCGGCGGAAATATGAAAATGGTTTGCTCCGCACAATTCTTCCGGAGGAAATGAAACGGATAGCGTCAGGATTTGTCCGTGCCGCAGTGCCGCATGGAATTGCTGTCCGGGCCTGCTGCGAGCAAATTGACCTCTCTTCCTGCGGCGTACTGCCGGCAAGCTGTATTGATCTGCAATTGGCGGAAAAATGTGCGGGACATACAATTCAAATTCCGCAGGATAAAAACCAGCGGCCGCTCTGTAACTGTGCCGCGAGTATTGATATTGGAAGCTATGACACCTGCAGCCATGGATGTGTGTATTGTTACGCAAACAAAATGAATAAAAGACAACTTAAAAGGGGTGCATAGCAGCTGCCGCACACCTCTTGATAATCATAATTTAGCCGGAATATCTCTTTAATAGTCCCTGAAAGCCTTAGCCATGGCTTGCCCCGGGATTGTTATCCTCATGCATACGGTCGGAGTTACCAATCAGATAATCAACGTCGACCTTTAAATGCTCCGCAAGTCCGACAATCTTCTGTGTGCTTGGGCAGGTGCGTTCCGTCTCGTAATTATGAATCGCTGTTTTGCCTGTGCCGATCAAATTTCCAAGTTCCTCTTGGGTTTTGCTGTGTAATTTTTCTCTAAAAGTAGGCATGGCGACGCACTCCCTTTGTTTTGTAAATGACCTTAGAGCAAGTGTAGCAGTTTTGCCCGATAATATCAAATTAGAGGGTAAAAAAAGCTTGCATCATACCGCACGAACCCGTATAATAGGAGTTGAAAAAGCATCCTTTGGCGTCGGGGGAGGGAAACTTTGTGATCGCTGCCCGGTCCGCGCGGCAGTACAAGAGGCGGGGAGCGGCCTAATCCGGAATTTTGTCAGGAGCGAGGACTCCATGTTATAAGCTTGGGTTTACCGACGGGCAGGGGTACGTTAAAAATTCTGTACATATATGATAAAGTCGAGCCGTTTTCGTGCGTGTATACGCTCATGCGGCAGGGGGAAAAGCTGTTTTTTATTGACGAGCATAATCGCCCCACCTTTAGAGCGGACAAGAGCGGGTACAAGTTTTTTTACAGCTTTAAAGAAAATTTGTGCGTCGTAGAAAAGGATGGGGAATCCGGTGATATACAGGAGGCAACGCATTTCAAAACGGCTTTGCGCGGGTGAAAAAGGATGGACGCTAGGTATTATTGACACTTCGGGCAGGAACAGTACACCGATTATATATGAGGCTGGTTCGCAGCTCCCTGAGGAGCTTGTACGCGTCAAGCTCAATGGGCGCTATACGTAAGCGGATGTGAACGAATTTTTATACTTTCCGCCTATTTTCGAGAAAACTCCGATTTTGAAGATGGGACTGCGCTTGTGAAAATAAATGGTGGCTATATTAGACAGGACGGCACTTATGCGATTGCGTCGCGCTTCGATTATTTATCCGAATTTCATGGGGATTACGCGATTGAGGGGCGGTTTGTAGCCGATGGTATTTTTGGTATGGGCTGGCCGATTGGCAGGGGAACCGAGTCTACCCGTTCAGTTATGACAAAATCTCGTATTTGGACGGCTGGTATATTGTCACGAAAAATGGCCGGACTGTCTTTTTGGACGAAACGCTTCAGCAAATCATAGAACAATAGAAAAGAAATTGGAGGAATGTGTTATGACACATAAGGAACGTGCGGTGACCGCACTGACGCTCGGGCAACCGGACTATGTGCCGACCTTTGAGCTGGAGTACCAGTTAGCCGATTTGAAATTCGGAAAGGATTTCTTGATGCGCGGAGAACTCACAAAACTGTCCGGCACAGAGCGTGAACGTGCTATTTTGGAAAATGCCGAATATATGGTAGAGGTATATGGGCAGCTCGGGTATTCGATTATACCGGTGCATTACTTAGAGCCGGACGACCTGATTGCAACGGCGCGGCACATCAATAAAATTACAAATGGGGCGTATCTGCTAGCCGCGCATGGAGACGGTACGTATGCGATTCCGGACGGCGAGAGGATGCTCGAGTTTGTATATGGACTCTACGACTGCCCCGAAGAGGGAAAGGCAAAGGCACGCGCGATGGCAGATGCCGCGATAGAACAAAATAAGCGTTATATTGATGCAGGGATTGAGTGTCTGCTGCTCTGCTCGGATTATTGTTTTAATGACGGGCCGTTTATTTCCCCGGCAATGTTTGAAGAATTTGTGCAGCCGTATCTGGCAGATATTATTGATCACATTCGCCGTGACGGCGGGTATGCGATTAAGCATACGGACGGCAATATTATGCCGCTTTTAGATATGCTGGTGGACTGCAAGCCGCACGCCCTCCACTCGCTCGATCCGATGGCAGGCGTCGACATCAAAGTGTTAAAGGAGCGGATTGGGAAGCAAGTCGCGCTGTGCGGTAACGTCCACTGTGCGCATTTGCAGACTGGGACGGACGAGCAGGTGCTCGAAAGCTGTCGCTATGCGATGGAAAATGGAAAGCCGGGAGGGGGTTATATTTTCTGTACGAGCAATGTGCCGTTTAAGGGGATGCCGCTTCACCGCTATGATATGGTGCTCGAGTTTTGGCGCGAAAACCGCGCGTATTGACGCAGCGGTGTTACTATGGTAAGATAGGCTCAAAAGCTTTTGCTTTTGAGCCACTGGAAGAAAGCACTGCGTGTTTTTTTCTGGAAGCTGCAGAAACGCGTAAAAATACCACAAAAAAAGAGGACGGAGCGATTAACTCTATCCTCTTAAAAACCATAGTTTTATGCGGTTTTCGGCTTAACCAAAATATCTCTTTAAAAGTCCCTGGAAACCCTGGCCATGCCGCGCTTCATCCTTTGCCATTTCGTGAACCGTGTCATGAATCGCATCCAGGCCCAGTTCCTTCGCTTTTTTGGCAATTTCCATTTTGCCGGCGCAGGCGCCGTTTTCAGCTGCGGTTCTGAGTTCCAGATTGGTTTTGGTGCAAGGAGTCAGAACCTCGCCAAGCAGTTCTGCAAACTTTGCGGCATGCTCTGCTTCTTCAAACGCATACCGTTTGAAGGCATCTGCCACTTCCGGATATCCTTCGCGTTCCGCCTGCCTGCTCATTGCAAGATACATGCCAACTTCTGTGCATTCTCCGGTGAAATTCATTTTCAGACCTTCAATGATTTCCGGGTCAGCGCCTTTTGCCACGCCGACAACATGTTCCGCCGCCCAGCTCAGCTCATTTTCCTTCTGCTCGTTGAACTTAGAAGCAGGAGCGCCGCACTGCGGACATTTTTCCGGTGCGCTGTCTCCCTCATGCACATAACCGCAAACAGAACAAATAAATTTTTTCATCACAAATACCTCCATATAATTTAATTTTTATGTTGTTTGTCACACAAGCCACAGATGCCGTAAAGGTAGAGCTTGTGATGTTTCACAATGTAATTTTCGCCGAGAGCCCGCTGGATTTCCGCATGATTGACCACTTCGTCAAACAAATCTGTCACAGTGTGGCAGTTTTCACAGATAAAATGGCTGTGGTCACTAATGTCTGCATCAAACCGGTCTGTAGACTCCCCGGTATCGAGCTTCTGCACCTGTCCCATTTCACAGAGAAGGTTTAAATTCCGGTAAACGGTCGCCAGGCTGAGAGCAGGGGCGACAGGCTTCAGGTCGGAATAAATCTGCTCAGCTGTCGGATGGCTTTTTGTGCCTTTTAGGTAGTTATAAATCATCTCGCGCTGCCTGGAATAACGAACCATAGACCTCACCGCCTTAGTGATAATGATAATTGTTATTAATTATGGTGTTATTATAACGCGAATGGGCCTGTTTGTCAAGTATTTTTTGAAAAAATTATTTTGTAGGATTTTGTCAAGAACTTTTTCTTTTCTTGTACGTCAAACAGTGGTATAATAAGGAATAGGAACGGGCGGGATAAACGCCCGGAAAAAGCCTCTGCGGCGGATGGGAGTGTACATATGAAAAAAAGAATCGGCATTGCGGCAATGGTTTGTATTACTATGCTTTTCAGCATGGCATCCGTTTTTGCGGAAGAACTGCCCGGGGAGGACGTGGACAACACGCCCGCAGAACAGGTGCAGCAGGAGAACGCTTCTGAAGAGAATGGGCTGCCCGGTACAACGGCGGAGCCGGAGCAGACGCAGAAACCGGCAGCAACCCCGGAGGCACAGGACGCGCCAAAGCATATTTCATTTGATATTGCGTTTACGGCAGGTGCCGACGTGGCAGTTTTGGGAGATACGGTGTGGACGGAAGTCACTTTTCAGAATTATGGAGATGATTTCGACTGTACTGCAAGATGGCTGATTAACGGAGGTCCGGCGTACGGGTTCCAGAACGACAGCTTTCATGTCTATGACGGGAAAACCTCTTTCATGGGGAAATATATTTCAGAAGATTTTCGCGGGTGGGGGGACATCCGTATTGGATTTGAAATATTAATCAACGGTGAATCATTTTACCAGATTAACCGGACCGTGAGAATCAAAGACCTTGCCTATTCGGATGCTGACATTAACCGTGTGCTGTCTATGGTAAAGCCGGTGCGTGTAGAGGCTACCTTAAACCAGACTTCGGCCCTGTATTCCGATGTGGAATGTACAAGGAAAACCGGAACGGTGGCCTATGGAACAAAGGTGATTTGCATAAACAGCAAAACCGGATTTTCTAATAAGATTTCATTGCCGGATGGCCGGGTTGGTTGGGTTCCCGTCGGCGCGCTGAATGTTTCGACAAAGAATTACACGAAAAGCACGGACTTTTCCAATATTGATAAAAATATTTTTGTGAATGCCAAGGATTATACCTCGAAAACAGATTTTTTAATTTGGATTAATTTGGAGCGGCAACGGGTCAATGTCTTCAAGGGAGGCAGGGGAAAGTGGAGTATAGAGGTTTCCTTCCCCTGTGCCACGGGAAGAAATGTGACCCCGACAATCAACGGTGTGTTTGAGTATTACGCGAAGCAGTCGCGCTGGCCTTACCCGAACTATTATGTCGGCCCAGTCATGATTTTCTCCGGGAATTACGCTATGCATTCGGTGCTGCTGAACTATGATGGAAGCGTGTATGACGGCACGCTGGGACGTCCGGCTTCCAATGGCTGTGTGCGGCTGTCGAAACACGGAATAAACTGGCTGTCAGAAAACATTCCTTTTGGAACAACGGTCGTTGTATATTAATATTGGGGAAGCCCTCCGCTGCGTTTAGCGGAGGGCTTTTGTAACCTTTGACAGATGCCTCTCGTTTTTTAGCGGCGGGCTATCTCACACATTACGAGAGCAAAACTTGTTATAGTACAAAAGTGCCTTAACGGACATGAGAGCAACGAAAAATGAAACTATGCCAAGGTGTGAACCATTTACTGTTCCTTTGAAAATTTGACAAGATAGAAAACCATTACCCCAACAACCAGGAGATATGCGCCTGTCAGCAGCAGAATTTCAACCAAATCCGTTCCGATGAATACGAATATCAGCATCAAGGCACTGAAAACATACAGCATGGTATCAAACGCTTTTTCTTTGGCGAGGCGCGAAAGATGCTGGTTGCGCTCATCTTTTTGTTCGATTTCGATCATCCGGGCCTGCTCAGGATTCTTTTTTTATACATAGGCTTGAATCAGGGAGGCAATGTTTGCGCCAAATAATCCGCTGCCCACCCCGATGAGAATGCCAAACATGTTAGCGCCTTCCGCTTGGCCCGTTTTCAATAGAACAATTCCCGCAATTGCCAAAGCGATGCCCAATATGGATAAGAGCAAATAAATACCGGTTTTCTGTTTCATGCCTGTTCCTCCTCGTAAATAAAGATATCCTCAATGGCCAGCCCGAAATAGCGGGCGATTTTAAATGCCAGAAGAATAGATGGATTATAGCGCCCATTCTCCAGCGAGCCGATGGTTTGCCGTGACACCTCCAGCGCGGCAGCCAGGTCCTCCTGGCGGATACCGCGGGACTTTCTGATTTCCTCCAGTTTATTTTTCAAGATATCCCTCCCTTGGTATGGAAAGTTTGCTTTACATTTTATAGTATAGTCCTTAATGAATAAAATGT
>CABSKZ010000043.1 GCA_902478395.1 uncultured Eubacteriales bacterium
AGCATATTCGGCACATTTTTATGTGCGATTGTCACGCGTGTTTGGGTTTCCCGTGCCATTTCACAATTGGGGAAATTGACGGAATTATGAATATTGCCGTTTTCCAGATAATCTTTCAGTTCTTCCGCGGCCATTTCCGCACAGTTGTCTTCCGACTCCGGCGTAGACGCACCGAGGTGCGGCACCGCTATGACATGCTCCATAGAGAGAACCTCGTCGTTCGGGAAGTCCACAACGTAGCAGGCGACTTTTTTCTCTTCCAGCGCGACAGCCATATGCGCGTTATTGACCAAATCCCCGCGCGCGAAATTCAAAATCCGTACGTTGTCCTTCATTTTTGCAATCGATTCGGAATTAATCATCCCTTTTGTGGAATCGTTGGACGGTACGTGAATGGTGATATAGTCGCTGTGCGCGTAAATCTCATCCAAATCGTTTGCCTTTTTCACGCTGCGGGACAGCTTCCACGCAGCATCGATAGTCATGAACGGGTCGTAGCCGATGACGTCCATTCCCAGGTGGGTAGCGGCATTTGCCACCATGACGCCGATTGCGCCCAGGCCGATGATACCGAGTGTCTTGCCTTTCAATTCCGGCCCGACGAACTGGCTCTTGCCCTTCTCTACCAACTTCGGCACATCAGCGCCCTTGCCATGCAGCGTTTTTGCCCATTCAATCCCGCCGACGATGTCGCGCGAGGCGAGCAAAAGCCCTGCAATTACAATCTCTTTCACCGCGTTCGCGTTCGCGCCCGGGCTGTTGAACACAACAATTCCCTTTTCTGTGCATTTATCAATCGGGATGTTGTTCACGCCTGCGCCCGCGCGGGCAATCGCCTTTAAATTTGTGCCAAGCTCCATGTCGTGCATGGAGAAGCTCCTTAAAATAATCCCATCTGGATTTTCGCAGGTATCCGAAATGCGGTAATTATCGCCATCCAGCTTGTTCAAGCCGCAAGCGGCAATTTTATTCAGCGTCAGGATATCAAACATGTTCAAACACCTCAATTAATTATTTTTTTCAAATTCCTTCATGAATTCAACCAGCGCAACAACGCCTTCCTTCGGCATTGCATTGTAGATGCTTGCGCGCATTCCGCCCACTGTGCGGTGGCCTTTCAGGTTCAGGAAGCCCTTCGCCTTTGCCTCTTTGATAAACTTTGCGTTCAACTCGTCGGAATCTGTCACAAACGGAACATTCATCAGAGACCGGTCTTCCGGAACGACAGTGCCGCGGAACATTTTGGAGCTGTCAAGATAGTCGTACAGGATTTTTGCTTTTTCCTGATTGATTTTATACATCGCATCGATACCGCCGAGTTCCTTCAGCCATTCCAACACCAGCATACAGATATAAATGCCGTAAGTCGGCGGCGTGTTGTACATCGAGCCGTTGTCCGCATGGATTTTATAGTCGAACATGGTCGGTGTGCCCTCCAGGGTTCCGGTAATCAAATCTTCCCGGATGATGACGACCGTCACACCCGCCGGGCCCATGTTTTTCTGGGCGCCCGCGTACAGCAGGCCGAACTTCGACACGTCAATCGGCTCCGACAGAATGATGGAGGAAATGTCGGCAACCAGCGGCACATCCCCTGTTTCCGGCAATGTTGTGTAGCGTGTGCCGTAAATCGTATTATTCAGCGTAATGTGGAAATAATCCGCATCCTTGTCAAATTTGGAAGCATCCAGTTTCGGAATGTAGCTGAAGGTTTTGTCGTCCGAGCTGGCAACCTTATTGACTTCGCCGTATTTGGCGGCTTCGCTGGCGGCTTTCTTTGCCCATTGGCCAGTAATCACATAGTCGGCTTTTTTCGATTTTCTCATCAGATTCATCGGCACCATGGCAAACTGGCTGGACGCGCCGCCCTGCAGGAACAGCACCTTGTAATTGTCCGGAATATTCATCAGTTCGCGCAGAAGCGCTTCCGCTCTGCCGATGATGGCCTCGTAGTCCGCCGAGCGGTGGCTCATTTCCATTACGGACATCCCGCAGCCCTCATAATCTGTCATCTGTGCGGCAGCCTTTTCCAGCACCGCTTCCGGCAGCATCGACGGGCCGGCCGAAAAATTGTAAACTCTACCCATGTCATTACCTCCAAAATCATAAATGTTTTGCCCAGGCATACGGAAGCCGGACACCAAACCGTTTGACTCCCCGCCGCCTAACAATCAAAAATATAACGATAGATAATATTATATACCAACCCATTGGGTTAGTCAATAAAAAATACGCCGAATCGTCTACTTTTTAACAAACATTTGCGGTAAAAAGTTCACAAATTTGAAAAAACATCTTGACAGGACAGGCTGTGGTGTGATATGGTAGTCATTGCAGAGACGAGAAGAGATTAGTTGAGTGTAGATGAGACGAGCGGGTTAGTGCGGAAGTGTTCCGCCAGAAAATCCGGACAAAACTGCATACTGTTGCCTTCAACCCTCTGCAAATCTATTTGTGGAGGTTTTTTTCATGCAAAAAAGAGTCATTGCACAATCTCAAAAGAAGGGGCTGTCCACACAGGACATTCTCCTTGTCGGTGTACTTCTGGCGGCGGGAGCCGTGCTGAAGTTTTTTGTCGGGTCGATGTTCACCATCGTCAAACCAAATTTTGTCATCGCTATGTACGCGCTCGCCATCCTTTTGATACGCCCAAAATTATACGAGGCGCTCATCATTGGCCTTCTCGCGGGCGCAATCTGCCAGTTTTTCCCTGGCACGCCGTACATCAATCTCGTCAGCGAACCGGTCGGCGCACTTGTCATGGTGCTCCTGATGAAGCTGCCGCTCCAGTTCAAAAGGTTTTCCTTCGCCCCAGTCGTGGGCACGTTTCTGAGCACGCTGGCAAGCGGATTTACGTTTATTGCCATGGTCTATGTGGTACTCTATACCGGAGCCGACGTAGAGCCAATGCCGCTCCATCTGTTTTTCGCGGTCATTTTCGGCACTGCCGCCATCAACACTGTCATTGTGCAGTTGCTTTACCTGCCGCTGAACCTTGCGCTGCGCCGGAACAATGCCGGCACAGCCGTTTAGAAACGGGGGGGCGGGAATATGATTCATTGCAGAGATTTTTCTTTTCAATACACAAACAGCAGCCGCTTTGCCCTGCAAAACATCAACCTCACCATTCCCAAAGGGAGTTTTACCGGAATAACCGGAGCGAGCGGTGCGGGCAAAACCACATTGGCGCATGCGCTGAGCGGCGTGATACCCCACCACTACAAGGGGGATTACTACGGCTGCGTGACCATAGACGGGCTTGACACGGTAGAAACGCCATTGGAGGTGCTTTCCCGTCATGTGGGCAGCGTATTTTCCGACGTAGATGCACAGATGGTTTCCTCCGTTGTGGAGGATGAAATCCTGTTCGGGCTGGAAAACTTCGGCACACCGCAGGGCGAGCTGGAAAACCGCTTAAACAGCGCGTTGGAGATGGCTGGAATCCAAAATTTGCGCTCCCGCAGCATCGCTTCGCTCTCCGGCGGGCAGAAGCAGAAGGTCGCCGTTTGTGCCGTTTGCGCGCTGCAGCCGGATATTTTAGTTCTGGACGAACCGACGGCAGAGCTGGATCCGCAAAGCAGCCGCATGATTTTCGAAATGCTTCAGAAGCTGAACCAGGAATGTGGCACGACCATCGTGGTGGTTGAACAAAAAATCATGCTCTTGAGCGAATTCTGCCGGCATCTGGTGGTGCTCGACGGCGGAACCGTCCTTTTGAAGGGGACTGTCCGCGAGGTTCTTTCACACAGCGCCCAGCTAAAAGAAGCAGGGGTGAACTGTCCGCGCGTCTGCGATCTTGCGGATCAGATGAATCAGCTTGGGCTGTATTATGGTGATACGCCCGTCACCATTGCAGAAGCGGAACAGATGGTGAGGTGTATTTTAAATGGTTGAATTACAAAACGTTTCTTTTTCATACGGCGGAAACCAGATTCTTCGCGATATCAGCCTCACCGTGAAAAAGGGAGAATTTGTCGCGGTTGCCGGGCCGAACGGCGCGGGCAAAACCACATTTCTCAAGCTGCTCGACGGGCTGCTCAAGCCTACGTCCGGTGAGATTACCATAGATGGAATGAATACAAAAACCACGAAAACAAGCAGGTTCGCTGGGACCGTAGGGTTTCTGTTCCAGAACCCGGACCGGCAAATCTGCCAAAACACGGTCCGTGACGAGATTGCGTTCAGTTTAAGGCAGCGCGGAGATTGCGAGACGGACATTCAGCGGCGGTGTGACGCGCTTCTGGAGGAATTTCATTTTGACGGTTCGCAGGCTCCGTTTTCCCTCAGCCGCGGAGAACGCCAACGCCTTGCGCTGGCCTCCCTGCTTGCCCCCTCCCCTTCCCTGTTCATTCTGGATGAACCAACAACAGGGCTGGACTACCGGGAGTGCATGCACATGATGCAAACAGTCCAATCCCTGAACAGGCACGGAACAACCGTTGTTATGGTTTCGCATGATATGGAACTGATTTTGGATTTTGCCAGCCGGCTTGTGATTTTACAGGATGGCGCCGTTCTTGCAGACGGCAAATGCGCAGAGCTTTTCAGGAACCCGCCTCTGCTGCAGCGGGCCTGCCTGCTTCCGCCCCAGATAATCGGTCTTGCCGGCCGGTTGGGGCCGGAATTCGGTTCTGTCACAACGGCCGATGCAATGGCCAGGCAGCTTCTTGCGGCCCGAAAGAAAGGAGTTTGTTTATGAAAGGTTTTTTAGATTACAGTCCTGGAGATTCCATTTTGCACAAAATGAATCCGCTAACCAAGCTCCTTTTGGCATTTTTTCTTTGCCTGGCTGGATTTCTGACGCAGAGCCATCTGTTTTTGCTTGCCATGATTGGGCTGAACCTGATTTTTGCGCGCATCGGAGGGATTTCCGGACGCGCGTTCCGGATGCTGAAATCGCTCGTGAAGCTCGGGCTGTTCCTCTTTCTTTTCCAGCTTCTGTTCATTCGCGGCGGAACTGTTCTGCTGCCGCTGCCGTTCGGGCTTGCCGTTACGGACCGGGGCCTCTCTTTCTCTTCGCTTCTGGCCCTGCGGCTGATTGCAGCGACCATGCCGCTTGCGCTCATGCTGTCGCTCACGAAGATGGGCGATTTGACGAATGTTCTGGTTGGAAAGCTCTGTGTTCCTTACCGGTACGCCTTTGCCCTGACGACTGCTCTCCGCTTCATACCTGTGTTCTCGAATGAAATGGAGGGGATTATGGAGGCGCAGACCGCCCGCGGCGTGGCATTCGACACCAAAAATGTGTTCAAGAAAATACGTCTCATTCTGCCGCTCTGCGTTCCCCTGCTGATTGCTTCCGTGCGGAAAATTGAGAGCGCCGCCGTATCCGCGGAGCTGCGCGGGATTTCCCTGCGCACACGTGAAAGCAGCTCGAAGGCTTTTCCGTTCCGCGTCGCCGACTATGGAACGATGCTGTTTTCTCTCGTGATTTTGTCTTCCAGTTTAATTTTTTAGTAAAAATTCACAAATATCTGTACAAATCGGGGTAAAATAGTGTATAATAGAAGCAACAGTTCAAATCCTTCTACAGAAAGGTTGGTGCGGATATGAAAAAACACACAATCATTACAATAGGAAGACAGTTTGGAAGCGGAGGCCACGAGGTCGGAAGAGGGCTTGCCTCGCAGCTTGAAATTCCGTGCTATGACAAGGAGTTGATTGTCGCAGCCGCAAAAAAGAGCGGCCTGAACGAAAACCTGTTTAAAAATGTGGACGAACGGGCGACAAACAGCATCTTGTATTCCCTGGTGCTGGGATCCTACGCCCCGACCAACGGGATGACCGGAATGCCGCCGCTCTCGATGAACGAAACGCTGTTTCAAATCCAGTCGGAAGTGATAAAAGACATGGCGGAGGAAGGCTCCTGCGTCATTGTGGGGCGGTGCGCGGACTACATTCTCCGGGATATGCCCAACGTGGTGAATATTTTCATCCACGCCGGCACGGATTACCGGACGGCGCACGTCAGGCGCGAGCATTTAGAGGATAAGGGCATGTCGCCGGAAAAGCTGGAGGATTACATCCTTAAAACCGATAAAAAGAGAGCAAATTTCTATAATTACTACTCCGGCCAGCGCTGGGGAGACGCCAAAAATTATCACTTGAGTATCGACAGCGGAAAGCTGGGAATTGAGAAGTCAATTCTGGTCATCAAGCAGTTCATCGAACTGTCACAGGAGTAAACTAGGCGGGCTTAAAAGACGATATGTTTTTATAGAGGGCTGTGCGGCAATGCTGCACAGCCCTCGCGCGTGTCGATAAAGCCGCCACGCTCCAAGTCGAAATCTCTCTTCGAGAGCTTTTGCTTGAGGATGTTTGTTTTTGCTTAAATGTAGTTACCGGGGATAGACTAACGGTTAGCACTGGCATGGTGCGGTAAAGGCGGCAGACGCCGCTTGCGCGCAGGGCGCTCACCGCGCCGGCCCTTGCAAGGAGCGGTTTTCGAGGTACACGCCCGCAAAAACCGCATTTTTAGTTAGAGGGGAACCGCAAAGCGGTATTGCCGCCTTGACAACCTCCCCATATTTTATGTAATTTATGGTTTTTCGACAGCCTTCAACAATGGCGTTGCTTCCATTAGCCCCGCCGCATACTGTTCATTACGAAATTTTGCACTTAATTACTGGTTAGCGAGGTGAAAGCTATGCCAAGTGAGAAAATATTAGAGCAGATGCCCCGCTGTAACATCAATGATTCCGGCCGCCTTTTTTCTCTGGGAATGCTCCGCATGCGGAGCGTCCCCGCTTTGGCGCAGCATTTTTTTCTGTCTCCGAAACAGATGTCTGGTCTTCTATCTATATCATTCTTATTAAAAGACTGCCCCACAACCTACAGGTGCAGGGCTTTTACCGGGCACGCCTGGATACAGTTCATGCACAAAATACACTCCGTACCACGGAGCCGCCTGCGGGAATTATCCAACATATCTACCTCCATGGGGCAAACCTTCCTGCACTTCCCGCAGCCGACGCATTTTTCTTTATCATGTTTAATCCGCAGCAGCGAAAAATAGCTTGCAGGCTTTAAAAAGGCCGTAACCGGGCAGACATATTTACAAAAGGCGCGGTTATCCCGCAGAGCAAACGCCAAAACCACGCCAACAGCATAGTACAGCAGGTTTCCCGCAAGAAAGCTCCAAAACATCACGGCTTCCCGGTTGATGCCATCCAGCAAAAACAGGCCGCCCACAAAACAGAAGGAAGCCGCAAATACCAGATAGCGGATGAAACCAAGCTTTTTTCGTGGCTGTTCCGGCGTTTTGTATGGCAGCAAATCCAGCACCATTGCGGTCCAGCAGGCATATCCGCACCAGCCGCGGCCAAAGAATACCGGCCCTGCGATTTTCGCTACAACATAATGAATGACCGCTGCCTCAAACACGCCAAGAAACAAATAATACCAGAAGCCCTCTATCTGCATATTTTCACGGGAAAACACGCCCAGATAAAGCAGCATGTAAAGCCCGACGGCAAATTGTATGGCATTGCGTGCATATTTCAGGTTTTTGCTGTACAGGAAAATCCCTAGCGCCAGGCATGTGCCAATATACGAAAAATTCACTAGATAAAATATGTTGTCCAGCACGAACCATAAAGAAACCGCAACTAGCTCAAACAGTATCCATAGCCCAAGCGGAAGCATATCCCGTTTTTTCACTGGCATCTCCCTTTCTATTTTCTATGGCCCTCCATTAACAAATGCGGAAACAGCCAATTGCGGCAGTTCCCCTTTTCATATGGCTGTCAGGTACGACAAAGCCGCGGAATCAGACAGGTCCGCGGCTTTGGTAAATTTTTTATTCTTCCGGTGTGCTTGCAGCAAGTTTTGAGAAATATTCCACCACCGGGCAGCCCAGCAGCGTTTCAATGTCAACAACATCGGTTGGGATGGTGATTTTCTCCGTTTTTTCGTCATACGCTTTCTGTTCTGAGGTCAGGTCAAAGCTGTAACCAACGCTCGTGGTTCCGTCCGCTTTTGTTCCGTCCTCGTTCGTGTTCTGGATATCTTTCATATCCATGCTCATTTTTGCAGCCGATTTCACCGGTTTTCCATCCTTGACCGTATAGGTCATTTCGATGTTCATGTCCATATTGCCGAGCTGTTTGTCGAATTCTGCCTTATAATCCTCCAGCTTCTGGCCTTCGAGCACATCTCCCATCATGCCGACCATATAGTCCCGCATAAGCGTCCGGTAATCGTCCGCCGTCATTTTGAAGGTGTATTCCGTTTCCCCGTCTTTTCCTTCCGTTTTAGTAACAAACCGGTTGTTAAACATATCGCCGTACATGTTAATCATCTGGCCGATTTCCTTTACACTGTTTGTAAACAGGTGGTCGTCCGCCGAAACAACTGCCTCGAGCATGTCGTAGAGCGTTTCATACTGGGTGAAATCCTTGAGCTGGCCGCCGAAAGCATCTTCTAAAATATCGGTCAGAGAAATCTTCAGATATTTATCGCCAATCTGGTCCGCAATTTTTTCCTGCCCGCTATTTCTGAGGATGTCCATGACTTCCTCGCTCTTGAGGTAGAGGTTCCAGTCTTTATCCATCAGCATTTCCAAGTTGATTTCAAAATCATCCTTGGCAAATGCAGCAAGCGCGTCCTTTGTCTCCTGCTCGTCAATCCATTTTTCCAGGGCGGACAGGGAAGCCAAATCCGCTGTCAGAACCGCGGTCGATTTTCTGTTTTCCCCGTCAAAGACATCGGTTTCCTTCATCGTAAGGTTTACTTTCAGGTCGACATCGTCCATCGGCATATCATCCTTGTCGGTGAAATCCTTCAGGGACAGGGTGCAGCTCATCTCTCCAACGCTTTCCACAAGAGATTTTTCTATTTCGTTGAGCGGCATGGAGCACAGCATATCGAAAAATTCCGATTTTTCTTTCAGCTCATTTTTCCATGCGTTTACATCGATAATCACAACTTCTTTGTAGTTCGCGTTCCAGTTGACCTTACAGTCCAGCGCCTCCGCGACGAAACGGGCCGGAACCATCGTTCTTTCTCCGATGATAACCGGAGCGATTTCCATTGTTTCCGTTGTAGTCTCTGTTCCTTTGGCAATCGAAACGTTCTTATCCCCGATTTTCAGGGTAATGGTTTCATCTTCTCCGCGTTTGGCGGTAATCGTGCTGGTCGCGGAGTCAAAATCGACGCTGCATCCGGCGGTTTCAAAGATACCGCGGAACGGAACCATCGTTCTGTCTTCCACAATCTGCGGCTCGGTGTCAAACGCAATATCCGCACCGTTGTATGTAACCGTTATGGGCTTCTCCGCAATATCATACTCGCAGTACACTTCTTCAGCAAACGCCGCGAACGATCCTGCCAGCATCATAGCTGAAACAACGACCGCAGCTGCTTTTCTCATAAACTTCATTTCCATACACCTCTTTCACAATAGTTGGCTCTCTGTTGATGCCGCCCTTATTATAGCATGTTATCCTGCAAAAAACAAGATTTGCCCACATGAGAATTCCATTCATTATGGCTCAAAATCCGGCGTTTTTTCCACAACAGCCACCTCCAGCCGCCGAATATTTTGCAGTTGATATTTTTTAGGCGAAATTCCGACGTATTTCTTAAACACGCGGATAAAATTCGAATAGTCGGCAAAGCCCGCGTTCTGGGCACACTCCGATATGGTGCAGTCTGTTTTCAGCAATTCTTTGGCGTAGATAATCCGTTTATTGACCAGATAGCTGTTGACGGTCATAGAGGTATATTTTTTAAACAACGAGCAAAGGTATGGCTTTGTGAAATGGAACTGCTCCGCAACCGCATCGAGGCCAAACTCCATTTCCGTGAAATGCGCATTGATATATTGCAGAACAGGCTCGATTCTCCGGTTCACCTGCAGTGCATCGTACTGCTGCAAATGCTGGTCAAACAATTCCGACACATAGGCCATAAGCCGAATGAACATGACCTTTTCCATTGTTTTGCGCGCGTATCCCGTCAGGTGGAAATATTCCCCAAACATGCACAAAAGACGGTTCCGCTCCGTCTCGTCGGGCGAGACGACCGACATGCCGGACAGGTTCGCGGCATAGAAACTGCGCATGATTTCGTTGTCTTCTTCAAACGCGGTGAGGAAGCTGGTTTTCGCCAGCAGAATATACCGCTCGAAAACCTCCTCCTCATTGCGGACAATCTTATGAATCTGATTGGGGTTGAACAAAATCAAATCGTATGGCTGAATCGTTACGACGCGGTCATCAATGAGACAAGCCTTACCGCCCCGGATATGGAAAAACAGCTCGATTTCCTCATGAAAATGCTTGTGCGCGCTGTCTGTCTGCCTATTTTTCGCATGGGATGCACTGAATTCCTGCGTATAGATATCCTTCACTTCTTTTTCCACGGCGCCCTCCCTTTCCTCCTTGTCACTTTAATAATTGCATGTTTTTTCAAAATCTAAGCAAAGACAGTCATATGTTTCTGTGATATACTATCATTATAACAGCAAATGGAGGTTTTGTAAATGGATAGATTAGATGAACTGCTTACTTATTTGGAACGTATCATTGATACGGACCATCTGGACCATGTCACAAACGTACTTTCTGACCAGCTGGACTACAAGCCGCTTGATACCATCCCGCTCCGCGTTGCGTATCCGCTTGAGGAATTCCCGCCGTACACCATGGCGGAGACACACGAGGACATGGGCAAAATGATGTACAACGAGCTGCGCGCGTGCGTGGTGCAGCTGGAATCGAAAGACTACAGCCTGCCGATGATTCGGACGAATTACGGCGTTGGTACGCTTCCTTCCCTGTTCGGGCTGCATTCCCGCCTTGTGAACAACGATATGCCGTGGGTTGACCACTTAAGCGAGGAACAGGTTCGGGAGCTGATTTCCAAAGGTGTTCCCGACTTGGATGCCGGGTTTGGGAAGAAGGTATCCTTAACACATGAATTTTACAGGGAAAAGCTGTCGCACTATCCAAAATGCAGCCAATATATCCACGTGTTCCACCCTGACCTGCAAGGGCCGTTCGACGTCGCCCATCTGGTTTATGGGCCGGACATTTATACGGCGGTGTATGACGACGATGAGCTGATTCATTCCCTGATGGATTTATGCACAGAAACCTACATTAAATTTATGGAGCGCATCAAAACGGAAATCAACGACGATATTGATGGGAAATGCTACCATTGGGGCGCCCTGTACGGCGGAAGAGTCGTTCTCCGCGACGATTCCCCTGTCAATCTTTCCCTCGACATGTACAAGGAATTTGCGAAACAGTATGACGACCGGATTTTAGACCACTTTGGGACTGGCTCCATGCACTTCTGCGGCCGCGCTGACCAGTGGATTTTTGAGATGGCCGCAACGCCGAATCTGCTTTCCCTCAACTTCGGATGGATGGAAAAGCTGGTGTTCGGGCAGGAATACCTGGATTTTATCATGCCTGAGCTTTCTAAAAACAAAAAATCCATTATTAGCTATACCCTTACGGAAAAAGAACTCGAAACCTTCGATTTTGAAAAGTACAATACCGGAATTAATTTTTCGGTGAGTTTCCCGACAAAGGAAAAAGCGCTGGCCGCCCTCAAGAAATATCGGTAAATGTTCTTGAAAATGCACAGTCCGGCTTCAAAGCATCACGGAAATGGAATGCTTCGAGGAAAGCTGGCGCGATTGGCTCAGCAGCGATATTGACTATGCTGTAAATGACAGGAAGTCTATGGAAGCGGGCGCCGGAAATTATATGAATATGATTTCGGTGATTGCTTCTAAAAAATAGCAGGCATCTGCCAAAGCTTGTTAACCGCAAACGCGGTTCGGCTTTTCCGGCAGCGGGGCGGGATGGTATCCACCCCGCTGCTTTTTCGTTTCATACAACGACGTTTTCTATTGAAATTTATTTCGTTACATGGTAAAATAATGACTGTATTTATTATGGCATAGAGGAATGGACCCGTGCATAGCGCATGGATTCAATCCCCGATGCCTTTCTATTATTACAGAACAAAACTTTCAGAAAGGAATGTACTTATGAGACGAAAACACGCTACGTTACTGCTTGCCGGGTTCGTTTTATCCGGCATACTTTTTGCCTGCCCGGTATCTGCCGAGTTATCTTCTGAATTCTGGCAGAAAAACGACGCCTTTGTGCAGGCTTACGAGCAAAAGGACGCCGCACGGCTTCTGGAACTGGGGAATCAGCTTGTCGCGGAACTGGCGCAGCAGGAGCAGACGGAAAGCACCATCACCATGACTGCCACCAAATTGCTGCAAATGGCGGAAACCTGTGAACTGCAGAGGAATTATTCCGCTTCGGCGGACTGTTTTTCCCGTTACCTGCCTTACGCTGAAACCCTGGGCTGGGCCGACGGCGTTAAAATCGCCAAGGCAAAAATCGAACAGTTTACGCCCCGCGCGGAGTTGTACCAGCAAACCACGGTTCCGCAATCCTACCACGGCGCAAAATATGAGCCGGAGTCCGGCATCTATTACGGCATCCCGTCAGACAGCGCCCTGTATGAAAGTCTATCCGGCGCTTCTATGACGCTGGTTTATCTCGAATATGGCGACCGCAACTGGGACTGGCTGCGCGTCACCTTCAACCGCGCGGCGCAGCGGGGACAGCTGGTCGAGCTTGCCCTTAACGTGCCGGGAGAAGGGACACAGATAAAAGAGATAAATCAACAGGATGAATACCTCGTTTCCCTGCTGGACTTCATCGGCTCGCACTCCAATGTGAAAATTCTGCTGCGGTTCGGCGCGGAAATGGATATTTGGGGCGACCCTGCCACACCGGAGGACTTCATCACCGCGTTCCGCCATGTTGCGACGCTTGCGCGGGAACATGCCCCAAACGCCGCTATGTTGTGGAGCCCAAACAGCACATCCTCGTGGAACATCAACATGGATGACTATTACCCGGGCGACGAGTATGTCGATTGGGTTGGCTGTTCCCTCTATTCACAAAAATATTTTCTCGGCAGAAACGACTGGCCCGACGCGGAGAAATTCAATGAAATTGTCTTCCGTTCCGGACAAAACGCCGACCCCGTCCTGGCGCTTTCCAGGCTGGTGGCAACGTATGGAAACCGGAAACCGATAGCCCTGAGCGAATCTGGTGTGTCGCATTACATCCGGACGCTTGGCGAGGACTGCACAGACTGGGCACTTTCCCACCTGAAACAAATGTATTACAACATCCCGCTGGTCTATCCGCAGGTGAAGCTAATTGCGTATTTCGACCGGACGATGGAAAACGAAACGAATGAATATGCCCTGGGGAAGAACCCTCAGCTTTCCCAGCTCTATCAGGAACTTACCTCCACCCTGCCACATTTTATCCAGTGCGGGCAGGAAAAGGCCTCCGCCTACAAGCCGCTCGGCGGGATGCTGCTGCAAAACAGCGAGCCGCTCTATGCCTACATCCATAGCTACGGCAATCCGGCTCCTGCCGCTACCCTCTCGCTGGACGGCACCGCCGTTGCTTCGGCAAATGCCTTGCCCCACCGGTTTGCGGTCAATCTGTCCTCCTATCAGCAGGGCGACCACACGCTGTCTTTAACAGCGGATGGATACACCAAAGACTTTCCGGTTTTATTGCAGCAGGAAATCACGCTCATGCTAAACGGAGAACGTCTGGAATGCGAGGTCCCGCCCGTCATCCTGCACGACCGGACTATGGTTCCGGTGCGCATCATCAGCGAAAAGCTGGGGGCGAATGTCCAGTGGGAGCCTTCGGCGCGTGTAATTTCCATCACGAAGGACGGCATTGCGT
>CABSKZ010000044.1 GCA_902478395.1 uncultured Eubacteriales bacterium
GATTCTTCGAGCAGTCCGATAAGTGCGGCGTGCAAAAACTGTCGCGATTTCAAATGGGCCGTATGAATTGACAGAGTATAATTAAAAACAAGCAATTGGAAAGGAACGTATTAAGTCCTCCATTTAATAATACGACGGACCATTTTTTTGACTTTACAAGCAGAATATTATATGATAAAATAGTTAGCAAACTAATAGTAAGATAGCTAATATAGAGGTGTATGTATGAAGATACCATTTTACCTGTTATTGTTCAAAACGTTTGGCGCACAAAAACGTGCGGTGCGTCCGGAAATGCAGCGTCTGGGGCTGTCTCCCGGGCAGCCGAAGATTCTGGATTTTCTGGCTGGAACAGATGGCTGCATTCAGAAGGATTTGGCAAACTCCTGTGATATCGAACCCGCCACTGTTTCCAAACTGCTTGATAACATGGAGGCTTCCGGCCTTATTGTACGGAAGGAAAAAGCGGGGGACAGGCGTTCCGTGCTGATAACCCTAACAGACGCAGGCAAAGCAGCACAGCAGGCAATGGAGCGGTGTTTCGCCGGTGTCGAACGGAAGGCGTTGGAGGGATTTGATAAACACGAATCGGAGGCATTTTATTCCTACCTCCGCAGGGCATATATCAATCTGTCCGGAAAAGAGCCAGACTGGAAAAGAGGCGAACACCATGCAGAATGAATCAGCACAGCATGCGCAGTTTGTAAAAATGACGACGCAGCCTGTTGCCAAACTTATCAGCAAGCTAGCGGTTCCCACAATTATCAGCATGCTGGTCACCGCCATTTATAATATGGCAGATACCTATTTTGTCAGTAAACTGGGAACGAGCGCAACCGGAGCAGTTGGTATCGTCTTTTCGCTAATGGCGGTGATTCAGGCTGTCGGATTTACGTTCGGAATGGGGTCAGGCGGCGTCATTTCACGTCTGCTGGGGCAGGAGGAGCATGAAAAGGCAAACCGGGTGGCCTCCACGGCATTTTTTATGGCGATTTTTATGGGCCTGCTCATAACAGTGCTCGGTCTTTTTTGCATGGACGGGCTAATGCGCATCCTGGGCGCTACAGATACGATCCTTCCCTACGCAAGAGATTACGCGCAATATATTCTGTTCGGCGCGCCGATCATGGGTGCGTCATTCGTTATGAATAACGACCTGCGTGCGGAGGGCAAGGCCGTCCTCTCCATGGTTGGTATTACAGCCGGGGGTGTTTTGAATATTCTCCTCGACCCGTTGTTTATCTTTGTTTTTGATATGGGAATCGCCGGCGCCGCGGTTGCGACGCTTATCAGCCAATGTGTCAGCTTTTTGATTCTGCTTTCGAATTATCTTCTGAAGCGGAGCATCATCCGTATCAGCATGCGAAAGGTATCGAGAGAATCATGGGTGTACGGGCAAATATTAGCCACCGGCATGCCTTCCTTTTTCCGTCAGGGGCTGGCAAGTGTCGCGTCGATTTCGCTGAATGTCAATGCCAAACTATATGGGGATCCGGCGGTTGCGGCAATGTCGATTGTATCACGTGTTTTTATGCTGATTCTTTCGGCAATGCTTGGGTTTGGACAAGGCTTCCAGCCGGTTGCCGGCTATAATTTTGGCGCAAAACGTTATGACAGGCTGAAAGATGCCTTTTGGTTCTGCCTCAAGGTTGGTGTGGCGGGTTTGTTCGTTCTTTCTGCAATTGGCTTTGTTTTAGCGCCGCAAATCATGTCGATGTTTCGGCCGGACGATGCGGAGGTTATCGCAATCGGCTCGCTCGCATTCCGCCTGCAATGCCTTTCCATGCCACTCCACGCGGTGGTGGTCGTGTCCAACATGTTATTCCAGTCGATAGGAAAAGCCAAACAGGCAACGTTTGTTGCAGTTGCGAGGCAGGGACTGTTCTTTCTCCCGCTGATTGCCGTTCTGCCGCAGACAATCGGCCTGCTGGGCGTGCAGTGCAGCCAGCCTATCGCGGATGTGATTACCTTTGCCAGCTGTGTTCCCCTGTTAACAGTATTCTTCAAAAAGCTGAATAAAATGATACCTGCCGTTCCGGAATCCGGCAACACCGGGAATGAGACAACCACGATATGGGAAGACTGAAATAGAGTGATAACCTCGCGGCAAATCCGGTATATAATTAGATGACGAGAGGTTATAGGAGCTAAAGGACTTGTGCTATAACTTCTCCAAAGCTTTAATATATTGTAAAAGATGGACAAACATGTAAATACGGGCCGATATTTTGTCGGAATCCGTACAAATTTGTCAGGATAGCCCCTGAATTCATAGAATGTTAACAAAATGTTCACAATTATACGGTATAATAATTTCGCTACATATACGTACGTGGAGGTTCATATGAACAAAAAGAAGTTCTTTGTCGCCCTGTTGGTGACGATTCTGGTGTTTTTTTCAGTTGCCGGCGGCGTGAGCCTGGCAAATTTTTTATATGGGAGTAATTTGTCCGGAGATGTTACCAAACTTTTGGATGTGGCTCCTACAGATAAGGTGAACATTTTATGTATGGGATTGGACGAAGATAAAACCCGTTCTGACACAATCATGTTGGTTTCTCTGGATCCAAAGGCAAATACAATCAAACTGCTGTCCATTCCGCGGGATACACGGGTGTTGATTCGCAATGGACATTACGACAAAATTAATAGCTGTATGGGGTATAAGAGCAGGGAAGAGCTGATTATCAATGTCATTAAAAACATAACGGGAATGCCAGTTCATTATTACTGTGAAATTGATTTCAGCGGCTTTATCGAAGTAATAGATATTTTAGGTGGGGTAGACTATAATGTTCCCTATGATATGAATTATGATGATCCGGTTCAGAATCTGCACATTCACTTTAAGGCAGGGCAGCAGCATCTGGATGGACAGGCCGCGCACGATTTTGTGCGGTTCCGGCATAATAACTCCAGTGAGCCGGTTTTTGCCCCTGGTGAATATGAGATGGGGGACGAGGGGAGAATTCAGGCACAGCAGAATTTTCTAAAGGAATTGCTGCGGCAGAAATTGAATCCGCAGTATCTGACCAAGATGCCGGAACTTATCGACCAGATGTACAAGCATGTGACAACAAACTTTACTGTAGCGGACGCAATTAAATATTCCGGTATGCTGAAGAATTTCGGGACGGATTCCTTCCAGACCTTTACGCTTCCTGGTGAAGCAAAGTATATGAACAATTTGTGGTACTATGTATACGATCCGGAGGAGACCAAACAGTTGATTTTAACGGAGTTTGGGTATCCGGAGGAGGAAGCGGCAAAATTGCCTTCGGCGTCTCCAAAAGCATCTGCGGAGGCGACGGCAGGCGTAGGCAACCGGTAAGCGGAGGAATTTATGAATAAGAAAAAATTTTTTGTATCGATGTTTGTAACATTTCTTGTCGTTATTTTTGTTGCCGGGGGGCTGTTTGCAGCAAATTTTTTGTTTGGGACAAGTCTGTCCGATACCATCAACAGCATATTTGACAGGTCTAAAACAGGAAAAATAAATGTTCTGCTGTTGGGTGTAGATAAGGATAAAACCCGTTCAGACGTTATGATGGTAGTGTCGGTAGACCCGGATTTTAATACGATAAAGGTACTGTCCATCCCGCGTGATACCCGTGTAAAGGTGAACGAAACCAAGCATGATAAAATTAACCATTCCATGGGGTATAAAAATCCGGAGGAAATGGTCATCAAGATGGTGAAACAGGTAACCGGGATGCCGATACATTACTACTGTGAAATCAGCTTTGAAGGATTTAGGAATATTATAGATATTCTTGGAGGCGTAGAGTTTGATGTACCGGTTGATATGCACTACGAGGACCCAGCGCAGGATCTATATATTCATGTGAATAAAGGAAAACAGATACTTAACGGAAAGGACGCCGAAGGCGTCGTCCGGTTCCGGAAATCATACGCGACAGGAGATTTGGGCCGGATCAACACCCAGCAAGACTTCCTCAAGGCGCTGTTCGAGCAGAAGCTCCAGCCGCAGTATATCGCGAAAGCACCGAGCATTATTAAAGAGGTATACGAGCATGTTAAAACGAATCTTTCCGTAGCAGATGCGCTGAAATATGTGAAAATGCTCAAGAAAATGGATGCGAATTCTCTAAGCGTACACATGCTTCCGGGTAATTCTAAGACCATCAGCGGTGTTTCTTATTTCATCTATGACGAGGCAAAAACCAAACAACTCGTTTTGGAGGAATTTGGTTACCCCGAAGAGGAAGCGAAGAAACTGGCCACGCCGGAAACAAAGAAGTAATATTCTGAAATAGACATATTGCAAAAAGCAGAAAATATAAAAAACCTCCTGCTGTAGCCTTCGCTACAGCAGGAGGTTTTTTTGTCCCTTTCCAAATACCTTGACGCTGCCATACATGGGGCTTTTTATCCTGCTCCAGCGGGGGCATTATCATGAATTATAACACTGCCCTCAAATGTGGTGAATCGGGCAATCTGAGTTGGTTTGAAAACGAATTCATGTCCCGATGGGCTTTTCATGATAGACAATATTTCTTTCAAATAAGCAGAATTAGAATCGGATAGTCCATTGGCATTTACTTGATGATACGGTATAATTTTATTAACAGGAGGTGTATTTATAATATTATTTCAAACTATATGGAGAAATTAATGCTCATTGTTGACAGAATTTTATAAAGGCACTGACCGGAATCTACAATCTGGTTGAATGCAACCATACTTTAAGAGGAAAGGAATGGTAATGAAAATGAGAAGAAAACTTAGAAGCATGGCATTTATCATGGCGGTGTTTTTTACGGTTTCTCAACTTCTGTTTGTTTCTGCGGCAAATATTTCTGAATATCCAGGAATTAAGGTGCCAACGCATATGTCGGACGGGGAGTTTTTCGGCGTTTGGGACGTGGCACAGAACAGCTGGAGCATACAGCCGAAACTGCGGTATGACCTTTACGAAGGGTTAAGCGGTGTCTGTACGCAGGCCAAAAAGGGCGACTATACCAAGGCGAAGGACGAACTATTGTCTTATTACAGGGCCCGCACTGGAGTGCCGGAATATAAGCTGCCGGGTGATAATAACCCTTTATATGCGGATGCAATGAGTGAGAAAATATACGGCTGGATGGAAGTGGACAGCGCTGTCGGAGTAACCGCCGTTAAACCCGAATGGCAATATTATACGGTCGACCTGAACGTGAGTTCACCGGTGCCAACGAGTTTCTATCTGCTGGACAGCGACATGGACGGAAGCGCAGTTGAAATATACAGCAGGCGCAGCCCTGGAGGAGAATACGGCGCAAAATTGGAAGTTGTCGTCAACGGTGAAAAGAAAACCTTCCCGGTCGTGGCCGATACATATATCAGTGCGGGTGATAATCGTTCTAAGAATTTCGGGGATTCTCCCATTCTGTATGCCCGGGAGGCCGCGGGTTCGGAGGAAAATCCGTTTGGTTCAGATACGGCAAGACCTTATTTCCGTTTTGATGTTGGTCAGCTCACGGGAAATATTTCATCAGTTAAATTGAGCTTTTATGCCAGAAGCAACAATGGCGCGGATAAAAAAATTTTTGTTTTTAGAACCGGCAACGAAAAGCAATTTGATGAAAAAACGTTTGTTTGGGCAAAGCATTATCCGCAGATATTTAACTTCAAAGAAACGGGATTTATATGGGACAGCGGCATGGTAAGCAGATGGAATTTGGATGCGGAGTGGATCAATGCGGTCAGCCGCTTGTACCAGGTGGGATGGTTAATCCCGCATTACAAAGCGACTGGGAATGAGCTGTATGCGTATCGGGCGTTAGAAATTGCAATGAGTCTGTATGAGCAGCAGAACAGGGCGTTTTTTCCAAGAGATTTAGAAGCTGGATGGCGAACCGAATACCTTTGCATTCTGTTATTTGGAACGCTGAATAGCAGCATCACACCGGAGCTTTTTGCGGCGCAGTTAAAATATATGTATCTGCATATGGATGCCTTAAAGGACGTTGGTACGGTTGGGGCGTTCAACCAGGTCAGCGCCAAATTATGCGGTTTTCTCCGGCTGGCGGGTTATGTGCCCGAACTGGCGCAGGACGAGTGGTGGGAACTGGTGAAGGATAAAATGAAAACCCTGTACGCCAGCTACTTGAACAATGACGGAAGTTACACCGAAGCCACCAGCGGCTATATGGGCGGTGTGGTGACGGAACTGCGGACAGCCCTGGAATTAATCGCGTTGCGCGACGGCGAGGAAGATCCGTACTACAACAGCCTGTTGGAATTTTACAGAAAGCTTGTGAAATATATCTTTGACATGGCGATGCCGTATGGGCGCACCACCCCATATGGAGATGGCCCCCGCCTGGATTCCAAGACGTTCTGTTATAATGAATACCGCCTCTATCCCGAAGTGGACCCAAACGGGTATTTTGAATACTTTGCTACAGAAGGACAGTTTGGGAATGAGCCTGACTATACTTCAACCGTGTATAAAGACAAGGCCATCGCGTTTTTGAAAAGCGGCTGGCTGCCTGAGGATTTCGGTGCGACGATATGCGCAAATTTCGGAGGTACGCATAGCCATTACGGCGACTTGGGGCTGGACGTATCCGCTTACGGCGCGCCGCTTCTGGTTGAAGCGGGAGGGGCCTCCTACAGCCAGGGCTCTTTGATGTCCGGTGTGGCGAATAAAACCTATTCGCACAACACGATTGAAATTGACAAAAAGAACCAGGCGGGGTATGACTACGGTAATCTCAGTACAAATCAGCCCCAAAAGCTGCTTCTTGCCACCAATGGTCTGTTTGATTTTGTCGAGGCGGGGTCTGATAAGATTTATCCCGGCTTCGATGTGAATAGAAAGGTGCTTTTCCTGCATAATTCATACTGGATTGTTTCCGATTATATCACGCCGCCCGAGGGGACGCACGTTTATAAACAGGCTTGGCGGCCCGACACGCGGAATAACCTGACGCTAGACCCTGAAACGAAAGCGGCAACGACCCATTATGAAAACAGGCCAAATATCCAGGTGGTGCCGGCAGATCCTGAAAAGTCGGATGCGCGGATTGAAAAAAGCTATATGAACAGCCCCACTGACAGCGAACAGCTTACCGATTATGTCCGTTACTGCCGTGAGGACGTGTCCGGCCCGCAAACGTTCGACACGGTCCTCTATCCAGACAGGCAGGGAAATAAAACGTATGTTTCCGTACAGAGAATTGGTCTTGATGGGGTTCAGACCATTGATGCAACGGCCCTGAAGATTGATATTGGTTTAAACACCGGCTTCTATTATTCGTCAAACGAGCTAGTGCCGCCTGTCCGCGCGTTTGACCGGTTTATAACCGACGGGCAGATGGCCTATGTTGAGCTGGACCAGAAGGATGCGGTTTCTGTAATCGCCCTGACAAAGTCAAAAACATTAAAACAGGGTGATGTTGAAATCGTATCTTCCAAGGAGGAATTGCCTGACCTTGGCGTGAAATGGAGTACAGATACCCTGCAATTATTTACAGAAAGCGGTACGTTGCCATCTTCTGGGGTCAAAATTTATGCGGGCCGTCCTGTCAGCCGCGTAATGCTTAATGGCATAGAGGTCTCTTTCACTTATGCTGGTAATTCCGTTTCAACAAACGGACTGCCGCAGTAAGGAAAGAACGAGGAGGATTCATATGATGAAAAAATATAAAATGAACGGCCCGTTTGCTTTTATTGTCGCATTTGTGATGCTCTGCTGCTCCGCTCCGCTAGGCGTAGTGGCAATGCCCGAGGAGGATGACAGCGAAAACAGTGCCCTTGTATGGAACACCGTCCATCTTGCGAAGGGGGCTTTTGCGCGCGAAATGCTGGGGCCGCAGGGCAGAGCGCTGTTTTATGTGGATGGCGGCCCAGGTGCTGCTGCAAGAACGACATATTTGAATTTTGATTTGGCGGATTATTTAAATGGAACCTATGGAGACATTTCCATTGAGGAGCTAAGACTTAAAATTAATGTTACAGAAAGGCCGTTTGCCGGCACAATAGGCGTTTATATCCTTCCGAAAGAATTGAGCGATTTTGACCCGGTAGCAATCGACGGGCCTACTGTGAATACCGTGAATTCGAAAACTGGAACCAGTATGATAAACGATGAAAGCAATTTTGCTGCCGGTATACCACATGGCCCTAATGAACCCACTCTTACCGGTGATATCTGGCCAGCTGTAAAAAAATATTTAGACGCAAACCCGGGTACGACCTCCTTTACAATCAGGCTGTCTGAAATAAAAAAACCGGCTCCTGAGGCCCGGGTAACAATGGCTATGACCGGAGCAACTGCGAACAGCAACGAACCCATTTTGAGGGTTGGCTTCAAGACAGAGGAAATGAAGCAGGTGGAGGAAGCCATCAGCGGCCTCTCGTTCGATAAGCTTTCGCTGGAAGATATACAAAATGTAACGAGAAATTTATCGCTGCCGGAAGAGACGGAAAATGGCGTTTCCGTAACGTGGGAGTCCTCCGACGCGGAAACCGTCAATCCCTCTACCGGGGCGGTGAAACGACCATCTTTTGGGGAAACCGATAAACAGGTAACTTTGACGGGAATTTTCTCCTATCAAGGGCAAGAAAGCAAAGTGGATTATGCCATTACTGTACTGGCGGAACGGGCAAATCCCGCTTATTCCCATAATACGCTGCCAATAGCGGCAGACGGACATGGCACATTATTGAAAGTTGACCTGTCAGATTATCAAGCAAAATTGGACGAGCTGGACTCTATCCTGCTAAAGCTGGTTCCGCGTAACAGCACAGCCAATGCTGGAGATAAGCATATTACAGTTTATATGACCGATGAAACCAACACAGCAGGTATGCTCGGCGATAAATCGAATCCCATTGACACATTCACAGGACAGTTGTCCAATTCCTTCTACTCGGGCGACCTTTTGCCCGCGGTCAAACAATATTTCAGCAGCCATCCGGCCGCAAATGGCACTGTAACGTTTCGGATGGAATCTAAGAATGGAGAATTCCTGTTTCATGGTGCGGATGCCCTGAGTGATGACTTAAAACCTGGTATAATCGCGGTGTCCTATGAGGATGCGTTAAAAGAAACAATCGATTATTTAACCCCTGACAGATTATATGAAGGCAGTATTGACAGGGTGCGCGGTGACTTGGATTTGTTTACTCAATGGAAGTATTCCGCCAAAATCGATTGGCGCACGTCGGCTCCTGACATCATCACCCCTGCGGGGACGGTGAACAGGCCCGCTGAGAATACAACTGTAATACTGACCGCAACCGTAACGAGCGGAACTAGGAGCGAAAGCATAAGCATACCCGTTGCGGTTTTAGGAACCAATTCGGACAGTGCATATTTTCGGATGTTGCTTGACAGTATATCATTTGACAGGACGGTTACGACGGACAACTTTACGCTTCCTGTGATGCTGGAGCAAATGACAGTTGTATGGACGCCGGAAGACTCCGGCGTAACCACTGTTGACGGCGGGAACGTAACGGTTACACGTCTGAAGGGGCATGACTGCCTGGCAAAAATTACGGCAACGATTTCGGATGCGGGAGTGACGGAAAGTAAAGATTTTTATTTTACGGTTATCCGTCATCCGGGAAATGACAAATTGATGAAACAAACCATTCTGGACGAAAACGGTACAAAAATAAATGCAATTGATGACAACATTGATTCGCGGTGGACTATTGAGACGGACAGAACCATCACGATTGATGCCGGCAACCCTAGAATCTTTGCCGAATTCTTGTTGGCATACGACGGACTCGACACAGCAGGGTTAACTGTCCAAGCGTCTCAGGATGCGCTTGTGTGGAATGATATTTACACCAGTGGTACAATAAGTCCTGGTACTGCGGCCTATTTGACATTGGATGCGCCTGTATATGCAAGATATGTGCGTTTCATCCTTCCGGACGGCATAAATGGGGTGCGGTTTTTAGGCGGATATTCGGCGACGGCGGGGGATAGCCGGAGCCGCAGTGTTTTAGAAAAGATTGCACTGCCCGGCGTAGTGACGGAGAACATTTCTCTGCCGGTTGAAGCGGAGGGGTATCCGGTAACGTGGATGTCGGGCGATCCGTCTGTAATCCGGGTGTCCGATTGCACTGCAATTGTGGAAAGACAATTGATGGACCGAACAGTTGATATGGTTGCTTCAATAATGATTGATCAAAAACCATATAGCATCTGTATTCCGGTGTTGGTTCAAAAACTTCCGTCTGCAAGCTATCATAATACCGCGCTATGGGCAAAGGAATACATGATATATCTCTGGGAACAGAATATCATCAGTGAATTTAACCCAAACAATGATCTTAAACGCGAGGAAATGGCGAAAATGATAACGTTAGGGTTCTCCTTGGAAAATGAGAAAGCAGATGTTCCGTTCACCGATATGCAAAGCGATGCCTGGTACTATGGGTTTGTCAGCGCGATGTACAATAGCGGAATTACAAATGGAATCGGCAACAATACATTTGGGGTTGGGTTGAATATCTCTCGGCAAGATGCTGCGCTCCAAATAGCGCGGATTTTAGAAAACAAAGGGATTCTTTCGGCTGCATCTGAGGCGGAACACTTTGCTGACGATTGGGAAATCGCCGATTATGCAAAGGAAAGTGTATACGCATTGCGGGAATTGGGAATTTTGAACGGAGATGATAACGGTAACTTCCGTCCGGGGGACGATATTACCCGTGCTGAAATGGCGAAGCTATTGGTTATGGCACTGCATGTATAAGCTTCGGGCATATTGACAAGGTTCGGCGATGTGGAATCAAGCAGGTATGCACCGGAGTTAGGGTTAAACGGTATCGGGAAATACCTGAAAATTCAGGCGGAGAGCGAAAGCTCTCTGCCTTTTTTCATATGCTGGACGGCAGCCCATCTGGTATTTGACATCCAAAATAAAAAGATAGATGACGGATAGTTGTCAGCTAATCAAAAAGAGCGTACTTTTGGGCAAGAACAATTATCTCCGGAGCAAAAAATCTACTCCAATTGGCTGGAATGGCGTAAATGAAAGGTGGTTTTAACAAAGAATGGTGCTGTTTTCGGCTTAGTGTCAGGACAGGCTTCTAATAAATCGGATTCGTGCGGATTGGCAAACGTTTCGACTTTGGCGATGCCCTCGGCAAGAAATAGAGAAGGCGCTGCTTCGATACAAAGGGAATTTATCGCAATAAATTATGGTACGCCGAGTTTGGTTCCTTTTTTTATTGTGGATAATAATGTGGAACTTGACGTTGATATTGTAATCTACTGTTGGCATCCTATAAACCGATGCCTTTGTTTCGTCAGCAGTGCAGGCAATCTGATTGGCTAGGTATATGTAATAAAGAAAATTGGCTTTTTGCCATTCAAATATAAATCGAAAATAAACTAGTACAAGTAACAATGCTCAAGCAATTTTATTTCAGCAGTTAATATCTCTTTGGCCTGAATTAAAGATTTTATAATAGTGCTGCGGGCGCAAACCCGTTAGAACTTTTTAATAGAACATAGTAATATCAATGGTTTGGAGGCAGGCATTAAGCAGTATTGCAGTAAGCATGAATAAATTTTGTATTTAATTAGTAATAGATGGCAATCATAAAATTAACTTTTGAAATTATTTATCGATGAGCTTATGTAAAAATGGAGGAGTATTTTTGTCAGATATGTTTTGTTTTCAATGCCAGCAGACAGCAGGGAATAAAGGGTGTGTGCGTACCGGGGTCTGCGGCAAGCAGCCGGAAACGGCAAATTTACAGGATGATTTAGTCTATGAGCTAATTCGTTTGGCGGAGGCGTCAAATAAAGCGCAAAGCAGAACAAAGACGGCCGACCGGTTAATTATTGACGGATTATTTACTACACTTACTAATGTAAATTTTGATAACAAGTCGATCAAAGATTTTACAAACCGCATTACTGCCGAACAAAATTCAATCGGAGGATATGAAGGCCCCCTCGTAACGCTTTGGCATGATGAGACAGATATCGTTTCGCTGCGCTCAACTTTGCTTTTTGGGATGAAAGGGATGGCCGCCTACGCACATCATGCTATGAATCTCGGATATGAAGACGATGCTGTAACCGCATGGTTTTATAAAGGGCTCCGCGCCCTGAATCATGAGCATACCGTTGAAGAATGGTTAGCGCTCATCATGGAGTTCGGACAGGTCAATTATAAATGTATGGAACTGCTCGATCAGGCAAATACTGGAATGTTTGGCACACCTGTTCCCACAAGAGTCAATACAGATATTAAGAAGGGGCCGTTTATTGTTATCTCCGGTCACGACCTGAAGGATTTATCGCAATTGTTGGAGCAGACTAAAGATAAGGGCATCAATGTTTATACGCACAGCGAAATGCTACCTGCCCATGGCTATCCTGAACTAAAAAAATATCCGCATTTAGCGGGAAATTTTGGGACTGCATGGCAAAGTCAACAAAAAGAATTTGAGGATATTCCCGCTCCTGTTTTATTCACAACCAACTGCTTAATGCCCCAACGTCCCAGCTATCAAGATCGTGTTTATACAACCTCCGTTGTGGGATATGAGGGCTTGCCCCATATTTCTGCCGACGAAAACGGCGTGAAGGATTTTACACTGATCATCAAGCAGGCTTTGGATTTAGGCGGTTATGAACACGACCGGAGCATGAGCGGCATCAATGGTGGACATATGCTTACCACGGGGTTTGCCCATGGTACGGTTCTCGCAAATGCAGATAAAATTATCGAATCGATTCAAAATGGGTCTATTAAACATATTTTCTTAGTCGGAGGTTGTGACGGCGCTCACCCGGGAAGAAATTATTATACGGAATTTGTGAAACAAACCCCGATGGATTCTCTCGTGCTCACGCTGGCTTGTGGAAAGTACCGTTTCAACGACCTAGATCTAGGTGAAATCAACGGTTTGCCGCGTATTTTAGATATGGGGCAATGCAATGATGCATATAGCGCCATCAAGGTGGCATTAGCTCTGGCGGATGCCTTTGACTGTACGGTAAATGATCTCCCATTAACACTTGTTCTGTCCTGGTATGAACAAAAAGCGGTTTGCATCCTGCTTTCACTGCTTTCTTTGGGCGTCAAAAATATGTATCTTGGTCCTACCTTGCCTGCCTTTTTATCAGAAACAGTTGTAAAAACAATGGTCGATGCGTATGGCTTACAACCAATTACCGCTCCTGAACAGGACATGGATGCTATTTTGGGCAGAAGGTAAAATCATATGGGTTTCCAGTCTTTTTTTGAAAATAGGGCTTTTGATCCTTAAAGTCAATTAGAGAGGAACGCTCAAAAGATAAAAGTATTCTCTTCCGTTTATGTTGATGAAGGAAAGAAAAACAAAAGGTCAACCGCTGTCAAAAGTGGTTGACTTTTTTCAAACTGGTGCAGGTATTTTTACATGGCTTATCTGCAAACGCAGTAAAATCAAGGATTTCAAGGTGAGTGAAGCGTACAATTCCGCGTAAAGAAATTAAAGAGCCGAGCATACCCCTGGGGGTACAAGCGTAAAAAGGGCTTATCCACGAAAGACATTTCCGTTATGCCATCGTATAGCAATAATGGAAGGTCTAAGTTGGGCAGATGGTAATCTGATTTTTTGTCCTGCATATTTACTATAATATTCTGATGTCAGATATCGGCTGATACAAATTTTAAATTCATCATTTATTGTAATTAATCCTGCATCAAAACG
>CABSKZ010000045.1 GCA_902478395.1 uncultured Eubacteriales bacterium
GTTCAGCAGGGATACGAGGTCAATCTCATAATAGCTTCCCGAATCGAACTCGCTCCAGCCGCGCCGGAACCGTTTTTCCAGAAACATCCTGATGGAACGTTTTACACGGTGCAGGCGCTGTGCGCCCGTTTCTCCGTCGAAGAACACATCGTCAGGAAACAGCTCCGCCGCAATCAGCTCAGAGGATAGATAACAAATCTTGTGGTTTTCACTCATAGGCTCATGGTAGGGGGCGAATTCCGATTCCAGCAGCATTTCCTTCACCCGTGCCCAAACCGCATCGTCCACTTTGATTTTACCCTTAAACTGCGCATAGAACCGTATCAGCTCATTAATGACGAAATCATCCACGACGATAAAGCGGCCTTTTCCGCTTTTATCCTCCGCGGCCTTTAAGTCCATGGTGCGTTCGAGCACGGCGTTATAATCCGCCTCCGGCCGCACTGCCATTTTGCTCATCCAGTTTCCCGCCTCAAAATGTGCGAGCAGCGGCCTGCCTCCGAACTGTTCTTTATAACGGATTTGAGGCAGGGCGCGAAACCCTACCTCCGTAAAATCCACTCCTGCCGCGTCAAACGCAGGCACAGCATCCTCAGTCTGATCCGCAGCAAACCGCAGCGCCCGTTTCTGCACGTCTCTTAGTTCATACCCCAAATCCAACATGTTTCTCTCTCCTATTACTCAAATGTCTTATACCATCCGTTTGCCGCTTCCACCATTTTGTCTCCGCCGTTCTGCTTCCATTCTGAAACGAAGGTGTCGAAATAGTCAACCGGCTTTTCTCCGGTAATAATCTCAACATATACCTGTTCGCGGTTTTTGTCAAGCAGTGCGCTATATTTTGAGATTTCATCCAATTCTACCGGAAGCTCATTATAAATTTGTGCAAAATTGGTATGCTCCTCAGCCCATTCATATTTCTTCTGCGTCACGGTGTCCGCCTCGCTGATTCTCCATTCCACCGGATAGAGGCCGCCGAGCGAGAAAATGTTGTTTGCACCGATTTTCGCCTTATCTGCTGAACCTGTAAAGCCTTCGTTCGAAACAATCATGTTCAGGGCTTCGTCGCGGTGCCAGTGCTCGCCTTCAAAACCATAGACAGAGATATTATACAGGTCCTTGTCCGTGTTGATGGTGTTGATAATTTCCAGAATCTTTTTCAGCTTCGCTTCATCCTTGGCAAGCTGTTTGCCGAATACAATGCCGCCCATGCTCATCGTTCCGCCGCCGAAGTTCCCATATACATCGCCCGTTCCCTTCGGAGGCTGGCCTACCGCATAGGTCGCGTTTTCACCCGCAATTTTCTTAAAGTCCTGATAGAAGGTACTGCCCGGATCTCCCTCCGCGACCGGCGGACAGACGTGGTAGTACATACCGTTCGCTGTGTATCCAATTCTCCCGTTCAAAAATGCCTGGGAGTTCGACCAGTGTCCTCCCGTATTTTCCCCAGTGAGAAATTCCGGGTCGATAATGCCATCCGCATACCATTTGGAAAGCGTCCTCAGTGCCTCTTTCATTTCCGGCTGAACGCCAGCGTACAATAATTCGCCGTTCTTTTCCTTCCACATCGCGTTCGTGGAGGTCATGTCGCGCGGGAGGAAACCAAATGCACCGAAAACGCTGTTGTAAATTCCTTTATCAGACAGGCCGTAAGTATCCTTGACGCCATTGCCGTCCGGGTCGTCGTTACGGAATTTATAGAAGGCTTCCTCGTATTCGGAAAGCGTTTCCGGAATTTTGTTGATGCCGACTTTTTTCAGCCAGTCATCGCGCCACACGGAGGCGATATGATATTTGTTGTTATAGTTATAGGTCGGGATGCCATAGTTTACGCCATCAATTTTAGAATACTTCCAGTTCTCCGGGTCGTACCCGTCCACCACGTCGGCAATTTTCGGCGCATATTTGCGGATGGTTTCCTCGCTTACCTCTGTGATGATGTCCTGATCCACATATTTATAGAAGGCCTTCGCGCTCATCGCCATAAATACATCCGGAATCTCGCCCGTTGCAAACCGGATGTTGAGCAGTTCATCCCACTTGCTGCGCTCTATGTACCACACGTTGAAATCCACATTGAACATGTCCTCAAAATACTTCTCTACCGGGGAATCCTTATCCATCGGTCCGGCGGAAAACATCAGCCAGTCAATGGTCATCCGTTCGTCCTCGTTGCTCGCACTTTTGTTGCAGCCGGCAAACATGCCGCACAGCATCGTCACTGCAAGAATTGTGCACACTAGTTTTTTCAGCTTCATAAAAATACCCTCCTATTATTTGTATATTCAACGCTCCCTGCCGCGCCATGCGGCGGAAGTCTTTACTCACTCCGCCGCGTCAGCCCTTTAATGAGCCGACCATGACGCCTTTGACAAAATATTTCTGTAAGAACGGGTAAACGCACATAATCGGTAAAATAGTGACGATTACCGTTGCCGCCTTGATGGATTCCGCAGCCGGCTCAATCGTTGTACCCGAGGTCGCCTCAAAGTTGATGAATTCCGACGAGCCCTCTAAAATGATACGCCGCAGGACAACCTGTAAAACATATTTATCCGTATCGCGGATGTAGAGCAGGCATGGGAACCATGAATTCCACAGGGCGACTGCCGTCCACAGCGCAACCGTCGCAATGATGGACATAGAAAGCGGGATGACGATGCGGAACAGAATCTGGATGTCGTTCGCCCCGTCGATTTTGGCCGATTCTTCGATGCTGTCCGGCAGAGACATGTAAAAGTTCCTGACAATCAGCATGTTAAAGGTGTTGACCAGCGATGGCAGAATCAGAGACAGCCGGTTGTCGATTAAACCCAAATTGCGGATTAAAATGTAGTTTGGAATCATTCCGCCGGTAAAGAACATGGTAAACACGATAATCCCGGTCCAGAACCCGCGGTGCATCAGATATTTTTTTGAGAGCGGATACGCTGCCAGAACGGAAACCAGCACCGTCATGAGCGTACCTGCCACTGTAATGAGGATGGAGTTGGCAAACCCCTTCCAGATATAGTCCGCCTCAAACACCTTCTGATAGGAATCGAAATGGAATTCCGTCGGGAAAAGGTGCAGTCCCAGCTGGCTTGCCACCTCCGGTGCGGAGAACGACATGGTGATGAGGTTCAAAAAGGGGACTAGCGTTATTATAGCAAAAAGCAGCATAAAAAGATAGTTGAAACAGTCAAAAATCCTGCTGCCAATACTTTCCTTAATTCTCATGATTTTCTCCCTTCCTTCCGCATTACCAGATACCGTAGTCGCCCAGCCGTTTCGCAACGGTGTTGGCCAGTATAATCATAACGAATGAAATTACATTTTTAAACAAATCGACCGCTGCCGCGAAGCTGTATTCCATGTCCACGATACCCATTCTGTATACGTATGTGCTGATGACGTCCGCTACACTGTACACCGAGGAGTTGTACATGTTGAAAATCTGGTCGAAGTTGTCGTTGATAATCTTTCCGATTGCCATAATCAGCATAATCGATACAATCGGCAAAATAGAAGGCAGCGTAATGTGCGCCATCTTTTTGAAACGCCCTGCCCCGTCGATGGTAGCCGCCTCGTAAAGCTGCGTGTCGATTCCGGTCAGCGCCGCCAGATAGATGATGGAGTTCCAACCCATCTCCTTCCAGATGTTTGACGCAACCAGTACCCAGCGGAACCAGTGCTTATCCGCCATAAAGTGAATCGGTTCAAATCCCATCGCCATTAAAATGTAGTTGACGATGCCTCTTGTCGGGGAGAGGATTTCGATAAAAATCCCCGAGAGCACAATCCAGGAAAGAAAGTGCGGTATGTAGCTGATGGTCTGGATAGTCCGTTTATAGGCGTTGTGCCGGATTTCATTCAGAAACAGCGCGAATATCAGCGGCATCGGGAACCCGAATATCAGCTGCATAAAGCTAATGGTAAAGGTGTTGCCCAAAACGTTTAAAAAGTCGGGGCTTGAGAGGAACATTTTAAAATTTTCAAGTCCCACCCAGGGGCTTCCCCAGATTCCCTGGCTGAAACGGAAATCCTTGAACGCAATAATCAGCCCGTACATCGGCCCGTAATGGAACACGACATAATAAATGATTGCGGGCAGAAGTGCGAGAAACAGATACCGCTGTTTGTAATACCCTTCCAGCGTCCGCCTGACTGGATTCGCTTTTCCGGTTGGCCTTGCTTCCAGTGCTTGCATTTTTCTCATTCTGCTTAAACTCCTTTCGTTTTTCTGGCTTTAGTATACCACTCCGTTTCCCTGCAAGGCAATGATAGCATTTTTTTATTATGTACACTTTTTTGTCATACCTCCCCAGCAGACGCAATTCCAGCCGTTTGTTTCCATAAAATCTAAAAACAACAGATGGACAATTTATTTGATTCCCTGACGCTTTTGCATTTTTTCCGCACTTCTTTGTTTCTACAAGAAAGCTTCCTTTGCGGCATATAAAAAATGATAAATTTTTGTTTTCATATCCCACTTTTTGCTTTGACCTTGCCAATCCGAATTCCTTTTATTATGATAAAACCATCCATATAATCAGGAGGTCCGCCATGAAACCAAAAAGGAATCCTAACCGCATGAAAAAATATTGCTCCCTGCTGCTCTGCCTCTGCCTGTGTGCAAGCCCTGTCATTTTCCCGAGAAAGACAGCAGGCGCAGCCGATTTGCCGGTGCAGAAGCTGTTGCTCGAATCCTTTGAAGGCACACCGTCCCTTTCCGTTCCGGAAGGGAGCATCACCGAATTTGAGGGCAATCGGGTCCTTGCGCTTTCCGACACACTCACCGGCACGCTCTATACTCCGCCGACGAAGCAGTACCGCGTATCCGGCAGTTTCCGTGTCAACAGCCTCAGCGGGAACCGAAGCTGTCTAGAGGTCATTCCGCGCCGCAGAACCGCGCCGGAAAACTATTTTGGCGGCGAACGCGGCATTCCGTTCGCGCTGGATTTACAAAAACAATATCTCCGCATCGGCGCACAGGAAGGGCCGGATTTATCCGTCCCCTCCGGCATATGGCATACATTTTCCGTCGCTGTTCTGGATAATCTGGGCATCTTCTCGGTAAACGGCGTCACCATGTGCGCCGAAATTCCCAGCTGGTCCGGTGGATTTGCACTGCGGGCCGAGGGTGCTGAAATTCTGTTCGATGACATCCGCGTAGAAAAAATTCTCGCCAACACCAGCGCTACAGCTTCTCCCGTTTCACTCAGGCCTTTAGTGGACGCACTGCATATCAGCCCGTACGAAGCGGTTTCTTATGTCTCCGCTGCCGGAATTGTAGCGGAATATGCTGACGGAACCGTTTCCGCAGTCACGCCGGATTCCGTTTCCATCTCCGGCAGTGCCGTAACGGAGCTTTCTGAGGGGTACGCAAGATTTGCCTCCTCCGGAACGTACGCCGTCGGGGCGGATACCCTGCGCGTTCCGCTTTCCGTCACCGTCGATTCCGAAGGCATGACGGAGGAGGAATATCTGGCAAATACCCTGTATAAACGAAGGGACAATGCCTTGTACCACGGGGCATCCGCCTGGCTTTCCGGCATTTCGGAGTCCATCGCCGGCACGGCGCATCTTTTGTATATGACCGCACCCATCTCACTCTATCCGCGCTCCCAAAACTGGGATTCCGCTGTTTCCTTTTTATATAGCCTGCTTCAAGATACCAAACCGGCGGAGCGCGGAACCGGCGCGGAGGATTTTATCGTCCTCGCACTGCTGCATTGCTGCTATCTCCCGCCATCTGTCAACATTTCTGAAGAGGTGAAAACTCCGCTCACCAATTACCTAAAGAAGCTGGACTATTCCAACCCCTCCGAGGTACTCAGCGAAAACCACCGCATCACCTACTATGCCGCCGCAAATCTCGCGTTCAGCCTGTGGCCGGACAACGTGTGGTACAACGGCCTGTCCACCGCGCAGAACAAAATCCGCTACCGCGACTATATCACCCAATGGGCGGAACGGCGGCTTAAATTCGGCATGGGCGAATACGACTCAGGCTACTACGGCGTGGATCTTGCCGCTTTGGAATCGCTCTATACCTGGACAGACGATTACACGGTGAAGAAAGCGGCCTACGAGATGCTCTGCTACCTCTATACCGACCTGTGTGAGGATTCGGGCGGCTCCCTCATCGGCGGCCCCCAGTCCCGCATCTATTTCAATACGGAGGAATCGAAAAAATTCTCTGTGCTCGATATGGTATTCGACGCGAAAATCACCCCAGGAGCTGAAGTCTATCTGCAAATGCTCCCGCTGCTCGATTCTGCCTTTCTCCCGCCGGAAGGCCTGTTTACGCTGATGCGCAACCCGAACAAACGGCATGTCAGCATCGAACACAGAAAAATCTATGAACTGCCGGACGACGCAGCCATAACAGATTCCATCGTGAAATACACCTATGTTACATCGAACTATACGGTCGGCAGCCTGGTCCGTCAGGATGATATTCTGGAAAAAGCCACCCTCCGCGGTGACAAGTATTATATTTCAACCGGAACCTACCAGAACCCCACCCGTGTTGCGCCGAATTTTTCAGATATGTCCTTCGCTGCAAGCATTGGGAACGACCCGCTTTGCACCATTACAGAAAGTCATCCCGGAGCGGCAGGGTACACAGATACCAAATCTGCTCACGCCTATTTCGCCGGCGATCACGGCTGTGGTTGTTCTGCTTATACACAGCACGAGAACACCGTTCTTGGGATGCGAAACATCCAAAAAGCCGACACCGCGGACTTTACCCACTTTTGGATAAACCGAAACGCCTTTGAAACCGTCGAGGAGGAGGACGGCTGGATTTTTCTGTCCCACAAGGGTATATTCGCCGCCCTCCGCCCGCTGAAGGACAACCAACTTTCCGGACAAAAGGCTTATGAATGGGGCAGCGCGGACGAAATGTACGTCGGACTCCCTCTCTCGCAGACGGAGGTGAAGGTCAAATCCAGGCAAACCGCTTTCGTGATGGAGCTGGCGGATAAGCTCGATTTTCCCGGCAGTTTTGATGAATTCAAGGCCAGGATGAAACAAAACGCAATCTCCTACAGCGGCGATGTGCTGTCCTACACCAACCTGAAAGGCCATACGCTCACACTAAACGGCAAAACAGGCGCACAGACACTGGACGGCCAGCCGGTTTCCTATGAAGATGCAAACACTGAGCAGTCCCCCTTTCTGAACGCGCAATGGGGCAGCACCACCAAAACCTACACCTGCTATGCCTCTCGTTTTTCAACGCCGCAGGATTGTTACCTTTCCGCTGTGCGAACGGGGAAAGATACTATCCGCCTCGACGCCGTGTCCGACACAGCAGCGGTGTACGCGGCACTTTATGACAAAGATGGAATTCTGCTGACCACCCTCCAGCTTGGCAGCACTTCCGGCACGGAGCTGAACCTGTCAGCACTGTCGGGCTGCTCCGCTGTCAAACTGTTTGCCTTCGACTCCCCAGACACGCTCCGCCCGCTGACGGGTGCTCTGAAAATCCCTGTTTAAGCAAAACGGACAAAAAATTGTTGATAATGAAAAAATCTTATCATTGAGCTTTTCCAGCCTGTCTGATATCGTATATACGAACACTTAGCGAAGCTGGTGGAAGTGAAGGGTGCGCTTCGTGAAAACACAAACGGAAATAGACACGCACCACGGGCCTTTTTAAGGCAAACGATAAAAAATGATAATGATATGGCGTTCGTCTGCCACGATCGCCGGAAAGGATGATGATTCAAAATGAAAAAAAGGTTTGGAAAAGGCATTTCCCTTCTCCTGTCTGCCGCTATGCTGATGACGGTTATTCCCGTCAGCGCGGAAACCTCTGTAACGGTCGCCGGGGAGGTGCTTTACGCACAGGACTTTGAGGGAAAAGTGGAAGAACTATTTAATAAGGCCATAGGAGGCCCCGATTGCTATAAGGTCATAGAGCGCGACGGCAACCACATGCTCGCGGTAGATGGCTATGCCGCTTACGGCCACATTGGCTGGTTCGGTCCGACCGTAGCCGATTCTATCATCAAGGCTGACGTTATGCAAATCGGCGCGGATGGAACCAAAGGCGCTTACTTTGCGTTCGGCCTGCGCGGAAAGGGCGTATCCAACGCCAAACGGAACCTTGCCGGTTTTGCGGACGTCATGCTCTACGATTTTGACAATGGCAAGTACGACGCAGCCGCAACCCAGGTCCGCGACAGGCTGATGCTCGGCATCACCAGCGCAACCAATGATTATAGCAACACCACCGCATTTGATATCGACACCCTCACCACAACGCCGACGGGTGTTCTCCAAATGGAACAGTACGCAACAGATACTGCCAAGGCTTATGAACGTAATTTCGGCGGAAGCTTCTACCGCATGACAGGCTCCGCCATCGGCACAAAAATGACGGCGCAGCTTTCCACCCTGTCCGGCAGCCTCATCCAAAGGGCGCAAACGGAAACGACGGGCTTCTCCGTCGCGCAGAACGCGGAAGGGCAGGCCAACATCTGCTCCAGAAGCATCATGGCTTGTTTTGACAACATCAAAGTCTACGCGCCGCTTACTGTAACCTCTTTTACGGCGGAGCCGCAGACGGCCACCGGCGGTTTGGGCGCGGAGGTTCCTTTCACCCTAACGTCAGACAGCGGCCAGACCATTGCCGCAGACGCAGCCCGGTTCGAATACGACCCGGAAGCGGTTAAAATTGATTTTGCGCATAACACCATCACCGCGCTGAAAGCAGGAACCCATACTATCACCGTTTTTCTGGACGATTTGTATTCCGATGCAAGCCTGCGCACCAGCTTTACCTTTACCGGTGTAGCCCCGCTCAAGCTCGAGTTTGCCGATCACAACCTGAATATCGGCGAAACCGCTTCCTTCAAGCTGTACAACGGCTCTTCCGAGATTACACAGGGCTTCACCGCATCAGCCGCCAGCGGCCTGTCCGTTTCCGGTAATCAGGTTACGGCAGCGGCCTCCGGTGTCCATAGCCTGACCGTCTCCTATGACGGACAGGAAATTACCATTCCCGTCGCGGTCAACAATCCGGATGAAAAGCTGGCGGTCAAGGGCGCCGAGCCAATTTATCAGCGGACCTTCGACGAGGCGACCATCACGGAAGAATTTATTACTGGGGCGACAAACAGCGAAAATGTCAACGTAATTGAAGACGGCGGAAACAAGGTGCTCGCAATAACCGGAAAGACATACCAAACTACAGCGCAGTTCGGCCCAAAGGATATGAAGAATTATAGTCTGGAATACGACTTTAAACAGACCGCAGCTTCCGGCTCCTCCATCTGTATGCTTGGCGCGGGCATGCGGACGACAGCCGACAACAAAGGCTATCGGTTCACATATCTTCCTGTTATTAAATATGAGCCCGCTACCCACACCGTCAGCGGTACTGCTTCCTCCTTTGCCAGGGTTCTGTCCATCGCCCGCTCCGAAGGTACAAATAAAGCGAACGAGTTCTATTACGGCGGTATTTCAGAACCAGTTTTCCCCGGGCATCCGACAAATGCCTACTACCATTTGAGCAACACCATCATCGGCGACAGCCTGTCCATTGTAGCGTCCTCCCAGGACGGCAGCACAACATACGGTGAATTTACAACCACGACGGGCGAAATTGACAAGAAGAAGGATGGAACCGCAGTCGACACGATTTTGCAGGGCGGAACGATGTTTGTCAGCCACGGCGGCGACTTCAACATCGACAATGTCAAGCTGTATGAGATAGACGCACTCAAGGATATTTCCGTAGAGTACGGCGCGGTCGTTCCGGGCGAAGCAGTTCCGTTCACCGTATACGGCATCCGTGAGGACGACACCAAAATGGCCCTCGCCTCCTCGTCCGTAACCGTAGCCACCAGCGGCGCGGTTACCGCAACAAACGAAAACTTCACCATTTCCAGCGGCACTGCCTACGTCACCGTTACCTATACGGACAGCACGGGCGCAGCGAAATCGAAGGTGGTCAAGCTCAGCGCAGAAGCGGACAGCGAGTTTATCATCAAGAGTTTTTCATTTGTTAATCCGGACGGCTCCGATTCAGCCCTGTTGGTCAGTGGCGGCGGAGCATTTGTAAACGCTTCCATTCTGCGCACCGCTTTGGGCGGCAGCGCGCCGCAGCTGGTGCTGGCTACTTACGATGTCAACACAAATATTATGCAGAGCGTTACCATGGAACGGGTCGAAGCGGTTCAGGCAGTCGGGGATATGATATACCTTTCCGCGAAACTGAAGCTGCCGGCCGATGTTTCCAACCTCCTGGCAAAAGCGTTTTTATGGGATGGGAACAACCTGGTTCCTTTGGCAAAGAAAATTGAACAATAATCACGCATTATCATTTCTATAGCAACAGCCGTGGAGGAACACATTCCTCCACGGCTGTCTTTTTTGTTAAAACAAGCTGAGCTGCTTTCCCTCCGGTTGTGGCTTCCGTTCCCGCACCATGCCAGTATGCAGGAATTCTGCAGGAATGTCCTCCAAAAACGCCGACGGTTCCGGCGAAGTCAGCAAAATCAATTCATCGCGCGCCCGGGTCATTCCCACATAGAACAGCCGCCGTTCCTCTTCCATGTCCGCAGGCTGTTTGACCGTCTCCAGCGGGATAACGCCTTTTTTTACGCCGCACAGAAACACAACCGGAAATTCAAGCCCCTTTGCCCCGTGAAACGTCATCAGCCGGACCGCTCCGGAAACGTATTCCTTCCCTGAACAGCGCATCCAGTCGTATTCCTGTCCCAGCAGAAGGTTTTGCAGGAACGAATCCAGTCCGCTGTGGAACACCGCCATGTTCATCAGCCGGCGCAGCGGTTCATGTTCTTGCAATCCGTTTTCCTCCGCCCACAACTCCAGCAGCTTGCGCGGCTTTTCTTTGTGTATGCGCGGCACAAAAAGGCGGGCAAGCAGTATCCATTTCTGCAAATATCCTATATTCTCAAATGGCTTTACCATTTCCTCTAAACATTCTTCCGTCAAGGTTCTCACCGCTGTTTTCTCCCATGCCGCAGCAAACCCCTGTATGATATCCTCCGGGCAATTCCACAGCGTTCTCAGGCACGTCCGCAGCGAATGGGCCTCCGTTGGGTACAGAAGAAACCGGAAGAAAGAAACGGTTCCACGTGCAATTTCGTCCGCAAACAAATCATCCCGCCCAGCAACAATATAGGGAATCCCTTCCTTCCGCAAGCATTTTTCCAAAATCCTGGCTTGCCGGTGCGTCCGGTAAAGCACCGCAACATCGGAAAAATCAAACTGTCCGGCATGAGAGCGGGCTAACGCGAAACGCTGGGAATCCAGCATGTCAATCCCGCCGACCAGCCGGTTTATTTCTTTCGCCACAAAAATTGCTTCCGACAGCTCGCTTTCCGCTGTCAGCAGGCTTACGGTCCCGTTATCTGCCCGCTGCGCTTCCAGGCGCCGCTCATTCCCTTCGTTTTTCAGGATAACCGGAAGCGCGCAGTTGATAATCTCTGGTGTGGAACGGTAGTTTTTAACCAGCCGTATCACGCTTGCCTGCCCCGTATCTTCCGCCAGTCTTTCAAAGCAGTGCGCATCCGACCCGCGAAAACCATAGATGGATTGATCCGGGTCACCGATCACAAACAGTTCTTTCCCGTTTTCGCTCCATGCGCGCACCAGGCGGTACTGTACGTCGTTGATATCCTGAAACTCGTCCACCAGCAAATACGCAAAGCCCCGCATCCGGTTCTTTTTTATCCTGCCAGCCTCCCAGTCCGCGAGCGTATACAATAAGAGATCGTCAAAATCCAGAAGGTTCATTTCCCGAAGCTGCCTGTCATACGCTTCCAGTGCTTCTCGGCTGGCCTTTCCTTCCTCTGAATTTCTCCCATTCTTCCATGCCGATACCTCCTGCAAAAACTGTTTCGGCGTGCACGATAATTCAAACTGCCGCAGCACCCTTTCCGCGATTTCCCTCGCCCCATATTCATCAATCAGCATTGTGTCTCCATCTTTACCGGAAAGAAGCTGTAAACAAATTGAATGAAATGTTCCAATCCTCATGGCCCGTACGGCCCGTTTTCCGCCAAGCTGCTTTTCAAGGCGGGTACGCATCTCTTCCGCGGCTTTATTCGTAAACGTAACCGCCGTAATTTCTGAAGGAGATACGCCGCATTCCCCGATGAGATACGCAATTTTGGAAACGAGCGTTTTCGTTTTTCCTGTTCCCGGCCCAGCTATGACCGCCATAACGGAGGCAGTTGCCGTAACCGCCTCTCGCTGCTCCGCGTTCAAATCCGTAAGTATGCCTTCCACATTCAAAACACTCTCTGCGGCAAGCTCTACGTCATGCTTCCCCGGTGCTTCAGACAGCTTTTTTATGCTTCCCTGTTTTGTTTTATTTTTTTTCGGCTCCCGTTTTTCCGGAACAAATAGGCTAATCTGACCGCCCAGCGTCTCTATTTCGTCTTTCTCCAGCAGTTTCAGTTTTCCGTACTTCCCGTCATACCCCGGTTCCCATTCCACCCTGCCGGAGCGCAGGCGGCGGATTCCTTCTTCGATACACGGCCCGGCCACATGGCCGATATCCTCCAGCGGAACCTCGCGCAAAATGGAAAATTCCGGCCCTAACACAGACAACAACTGTTCATAGCGCGCTTCTGTTTTTGCCCCCGTTGCGGCCCCTCCTGTCGACGCGGCAATGACTTCCGGAAGCGGCACAAGGCTTTCAAACGGAGCAGCATTTTCCGGCCGGATGCTCTTTTCCCGGTCCGCCAATTGTTCCACACGATGCAGCACACCAATGGTAATTTTCTTCCCACACACTGGGCATTTCCCGCCGTATTCCGCCGTTTCCGCAGGCGTCAGGCACAAATTGCAATTCCGGTGGCCGTCAAGATGATATTTCCCTTCCTCCGGGAAAAATTCAATCGTCCCGGCAAACCCTCCATTTTTTCCCATCTCCAACGCGTGGGACAACGCAGGATAGGACAGCTCCGTATCCAGTAAATTCGCTTCCCTCCCCAACTTAGCCGGAGAATGTGCGTCAGAATTGGAAACCAGCGTGTAGCCATCCAAGGCGGACAGCCGCCAGTTCATGTCCGGGTCGGAGGACAGCCCCGTTTCCAGCGCGTAGATATATGGCGTCAAGTCCTCAAAGCATTCTTCTATTGTGTCAAAGCCTGAAAACGCGCCAAACATGGAAAAATGCGGCGTCCAGATATGGGCCGGTATAAAAATCACATTGGGGCACACCTCCAGTGCAATCTCCAGCAAATCGCGGCTGTCAAGCCCCAAAATCGGACGTCCGTCCGAATGGATATTGCCAATCGCCTCCAGCTTGTGCGCCAGCGTCTCCGCCTCTTCCAGCCCCGGAAGCAAAATCACGTTATGAACCTTGCGGACTTTTCCATTTTTCTTGTAGATAGAACTGATTTCACCAGAAATTACAAACCTGGGGGTTTTACTGCCGGTGTCCGCCGCGTCCGCAATCTGCAATTCTTGTTTCAGCGCATAAAACCCATGCTCTGCGGGAACCAGCTTTTCTTTCAGTTCCTTCCTCCAAGCAGGATGTGTAAAATCGCCCGTTCCCAGCAGGCCGATTCCCTTTCTCCGCGCCCAGAAATCCAGAGATTCCGGGTCGCATTTTGGGCTGGTTGCCCGGGAATATTTCGAGTGGATATGGAGGTCCGCAATTGTCATGCCACATCACCTTTTTCGTCAAGATATCTCTATTATAG
>CABSKZ010000046.1 GCA_902478395.1 uncultured Eubacteriales bacterium
ATTACATTTATGAAAAAATTATAACTCTGTCAAACCACTCCACTGTCATGATGGACCGAGGATTTTTAAACCATTTCGCTCCACTTTCCACCACTTTAGTTTTATTTTACTCTATTTCACTCGATTTTGCAACATAAAAATGAAAAATAAATTTAATTTTTTTGAAACACAAACTTAATATACAAGATATTGTGTCGAAAGATTTCTTAACCACAATTTATTTTTTATAAACTTTTTATTGACAACCGCTCCATCATATTATATAATCAACTGTATTAATACACTTAATACAGTTTGGTGGTGAAATTCCGTTATGTTCCACATTAATTACCGCGACCCACGCGCAATTTATGAGCAGATTAAGGATGAATTGAAACGGCTCATTATCAGTGGTGTATTGGCAGAGGGGGAACAAATTCCGTCCGTCCGAGAAATCGCCGTTACCCTTGCGGTAAATCCGAATACCATCCAGCGCGCTTACCGGGAACTGGAAGCGGACGGTTATATTTACACAGTGAGGGGCAAGGGCTGCTTCGTGGCCTCTGCTGCCGGCAGGACAGATGGCCGCAAAGTCCATGAGCTGAAACAGCAGTTGTCCGCCATCACAAAGGAGTTGCTGTTTCTGGGGGTAAGCCGTGCTGAACTTATTAGATTATTAGAAGAGGGGGAGAACGCTGATGATAGAAGTAACCAATCTGACAAAGAAATTTGACGACTATACTGCCCTGTCCTCATTGAACCTTCACGTCGCGGACGGGAGTGTATACGGACTGGCGGGACCGAATGGTTCCGGCAAGACGACGCTGATTAAGCATATTGTGGGAGCTTACATTCCTGACAAGGGCCGGGTGTTTGTAAACGGCGGTCCGGTATTTGACAACGCCGCCGTCAAGCAGGGCATGGTGTACATACCGGATGATTTATATTTTCCGCCAACTTTCTCCACACTGGATATGGCGAGGCTGTACAGCGGCATTTACCACAGTTTTAGCTGGGAGCGGTTTCATTCCTTTGAGGGGCTGTTTCAGCTCGATCCAAAAAAGCGTGTCGCAAAGCTGTCTAAGGGCATGCAGAAGCAGGCGATTTTTTGGATTACCATTAGCTGCTGCCCAAAAATCATTATCATGGACGAACCAGTTGACGGGCTTGACCCCATTATGCGGCGGAGCGTGTGGAGCATCGTGCTCAAAGAGGTGGAGGAAAACGGCGTGACGGTTCTTGTTTCAAGCCACAATCTGCGTGAGTTGGAGGATGTGTGCGACCACGTCGGTATTCTCTACAACGGGCAGATGCTGTTGGAAAAGGCGCTCGACGAAGTCAAGTCGGACACCTTTAAGTTACAGGCCGCATTCCGTGGGGAACTGCCACAGGAACTTGCGCAGGAGCTGAATATTCTGAACCACACCGTGTTAGGACGGGTTCATACTTTGATTCTGCGCGGCGGCAGGGAAGAAATCTTAGAAGCCATTAATATGTACGATCCGGTGCTGGCGGACATCATCCCGCTCACACTGGAGGAAGTGTTCATCTATGAATTGGGAGGGAAAGGCTATGACTTCAAAAATATCCTGCTTTAGCGGCTCCATTGTCCGTTACAACGTCAAGCGGTTCTGGTGGATTGCCGCCGTTTCTGCGCTGATACTCTTTCTCAGCTGCCCTTTTTCCATATTGATGAACCGAAACATCACAGATACGTTATATTATTTAAAAGATGTCGGCCTTGTTCTGCGCCATGATATGATTTCCTATCTGATGACCGGTTTTGTCCCGGTTCTGACCGCTGTCTGCGTGTTCCGGTATTTACAGGGCCCGAAAAGCGCGACGCTGTTTCACGCGCTGCCACTCAGGCGGTCTACGCTGTATTTCTCCAGCGTGCTGTCCGGCTGGCTTTTGTTTGCCGCTCCTGTCGCCCTGAATGGACTGGTTTTGCTTGTGATGAGTCTCGTTAAATATTCTGCGGTGTTCACGGTCACAAATGTTCTGCAATGGGCTGGAATACAGCTTTTATTCGGGACGGCACTTTATGCCATGACTGTTCTGATTGGGATGTTCACCGGCAGCTCCGTCGCACAGTATTTGTTTACCTACATACTGACTTTTCTGCCGGCAGGGCTGATTTATCTCATCTATTACCTGCTGGATGGATGGCTGTTTGGTTTTGACAGTGCCAGCCTGAGTAATCTCCTGGATATGGTCTTTCGGTTTACGCCGTTTTATTACTTTACGCTATTTAGCAGATATGACCAACTCGCATGGTGGCAGATTGTACTGAACCTCGGCTATATAATAGGCTTCCTTGCAATTAGCCTTCCGCTTTACAAACGGCGTGGTATTGAGCATGGCGGAGACGTCATCGCGTTTAAATGGGTACGCCCCCTTTTTCTCTATGGTGTAACACTCTGCGTCATGCTCGCCGGTTCCTGTCTGATAAAAGGAATCATGGATACAGCCGTTCCGAATCTTTTCGTGTGCCTGTTTTGGGCGATACTGGGATACGCGGCCGCGAAAATTCTGCTGCTGAAATCGTTCCGCATCTGGAAATACTATAAGGGAATCGCTGTGTTCTGCGGTTTGGTAGCCATCTTCTTCGTAACCATTCATTTCAACCTGCTGGGTTTTGCCACTGGCACGCCAAAGACTGACGAGGTCGTAAAGGCTTACGCCGGATATTTTCAGGCAGCTGGCTGGGAGGACACGCCCACCGCCTATGGCACAACGCAGTATGCCGTATTTGAGGAACCGGACAATATTGAAAAAGTCATTCTGGCAAACCAGCGGGCGATTGAGTCCAACCAGCGTCTCGGCCGGAATGATGAGACAAACCGGATTTCGTTTGCGTATATCACGCGTACAGGCAAAACTATCATGCGAACATACACAACCAACGAGGACTACCTTCCATCGCTTTTGAGTACGGACGAGGCAAAGGACTACATGTTCCCCAACATCCGCAAATACCCGGAGCGGGTATCTTCCGTCGAATTTCTAAACAACCGTGACGGTCAGCATGTCATGCTGATTAATGCGGAAAAAGACGGTTTTCTGGAAACGCTCAACGAGGATATTTCGCAACTCGACTACGAGGAGTTGACAAGCCCCCGTACGAAAGACAGACTCTATCAAGCCAACCTGTCACTCCGCCCGGCCGAGATGAATGATGCCGCAAGGGCCAACGTGTATTTCACCTTTAACGATTCGTTTACCACCACATTGCGCTGGCTGGAGGACCATGGTTATGCCATGACGCCTGACGGAATACAGAGGATAGAATAACAGTCCAATTGTTAAATTTTTCATAAAATACTTTTCATCGCTATATAAATGTGGTATCATGAAACCATTCAGGATACCACATTTTTTATTAACAAACTATTATAAAAATCGGAGGGCAGACATGAAATTCACAAATTTTATACCGGATTATCACCACATTGTAAACGCGGCGAAAAACATTGAGCCGGAACGCGTTCCGCTTTACGAGCATAACATCAGCGCAAAAATAATGGAGCCGTTGTTGGGGAAATCTTTCGCAAATCTCATTGACGGAGATTTCAACGACCGAAAGGAATATTTTAAAACCTATTGCTCTTTTTTCAAGGAAATGGGCTATGATACCGTAACCTTTGAGGGCTGTATCGGTGAAGCGATGCCGGGAAGCGGCGCGCTCGGCGGACACAAGCCCGGCGTTATCAAAACGCGCGAGGACTTCGAGCGCTACCCGTGGGAGGACATCCCCCGCCTGTTTTTTGAACGCTATGCGGAAAGCTTCGACCTGATTGGGGAGTTTCTGCCGGAAGGGATGAAGGCCATTGGCGGGCCGGGCAATGGGGTGTTCGAGTGTGTGCAGGATGTGGTCGGCTACGAATCCCTCTGCTACATATCTGTCGATGATGAGGAGCTGTACCGCGATTTATTCGCCGCGGTCGGCGACATGATGTTTGCCATCTGGACCGAATTCTTGAAGCGGTATTCCAGCATCTACTGTGTATGCCGGTTTGGGGACGACCTCGGTTTCCGCACTAACACACTGGTGTCTGCCGAGGATATCCGAAAGCTGATTATTCCGCAGTACGCGCGTATCATTGAAGCGGTCCATAACAGCAGCAGACCCTTCCTGCTCCACTCCTGCGGGAAAATATTCAATGTGATGGACGATTTGATTGACATTGCCAAAATCGACGCTAAACACTCCAACGAGGACCAGATTGCAGCGTTTACCGAATGGGTAGAACGGTACGGCAGCCGAATCGGTAACTTCGGCGGAATTGATACGGACCATCTCTGCCGTAAGGAACCGGAAGAAATCAAACAGCTAGTTGCCGGGGTAATGTCTGCATGTAAGGGGCATGGCGGCTTCGCCCTCGGCTCCGGGAATTCCATCCCAGACTATGTTGATCCGCAGCGCTATCTGACTATGGTTGAAACTGCGCGGTCTCTGCGCGGAGACTGAATCTACAAACAAAAGGAGGTATACCATGAAAAACTTTCGCTGCAAATTATTGTCCCCCATCCTCGCCTTGTTTCTAGCATTTACCGTCTGCGCGGCTCCCTCTGTGCGGGGTAATAACTCTCCTGCGGATGTGCTGTCCGCGCTGGGACTGCTGAAAGGTCAGGACGGCGGCCTTGCGCTCGAACTCCGTCCAACTCGTGCCGAAGCGGTCACCATGGCGGTACGTCTCAGCGGACAAGAACTGGAAGCCATGCTCTCCAGTACCAGTTCAGGCTTCGAAGACGTGCCGCCCGGCCATTGGGCGTTTCCCTATGTAAAGCAGGCGGCGGGCAAGGGTTATGTAAACGGGATAACAGATGCATTATTCGCGCCGGATAAAACGGTAACCGCCGCCGCTTTTACAAAAATGCTGCTTGGTGCGCTTGGCTATCCGGTCACCACATTGGAAACTGCGGCCGAAACCGCCTCCCAGATCGGGCTTTCGCTGCCCGCCTCGTCTGGACCGTTTAACCGCGGCATAATGGCTGAAATTTGCTACGGCGCCTTGTCTGTCAAAACGGCTGATGGTGTTTTGGTAAAAGATATGCTGGTTACCAAAAATATCGTGCCCGCTGCGGACATGGAACGTTACTTCCCTATGGAGACAGCAACACACAGCTCCGAAATTATCAGTGTCACCTCCTTCGATGGCTATACGTTTGACGGGAAACTCGATATTCCGTCTGACAATTCCATATCAAAGCTGGTAGTATTCGCAAACGGTTCTGGCCCCACCACGTATGACAATCACCGCGAAAACGGCAATCTAAAATTTGACTATTTCGATTTGTTTGCAGAAGAATTTGCAAAACGGGACATCGCGTTTTTCCGTTTCAATTCGCGCGGCGTAACGCCGGGAGACGAGCCGCCGTATTTCGCGAATATCAACGAGGAAGCTTATCAAACCTATCTGCCCAGCAACGAGGTGCGAGATTTGGAGGCGGTCATTTCAAGCCTGAAGCAGGACAGACGTTTAAAAGACGCGAAGGTCTATCTGCTTGGCTGGAGTGCTGGAACCATTACCGCACCGCTCGTTGCGCTTCGCGGCAATGTGCCGGTGGACGCTCTGCTTCTGGCCGGTTATTCCAATGAAAAAATGGATGAAACACTGGAATGGCAAAACAGCGGCGGTTCTTCTATGGTGTTCTACCGCGCATATTTCGATTATGACGAAAACGGTGAAATTTCAAAGGAAGAGTTTGAAGAGGACCGCTATGAAGTTAAGGATTTACTGGCCACTACTTTTGAAGGAATCGACAAAAACACGAACGGGAAACTGACGAAGGATGATTTCGCCATCATGCTCAAGGATACAAAGGAGGCGATTTTCAAAGCCATCGAAGACCGCGACGATGGATGGCTGAAGGAAAATTACGGCGTGCGCCTTACCAGCGGTTGGTTTTTGGATTACCGGAACAACATCGATGCAAACCGCGACACGCTTCTGAAAATTGACATTCCCATTCACATTTTTCATGGAACAGAAGACGCGAACCTGGACGTACAGGGTGTCTATGACATCGAACAATCGTTTAAAGAACGCGGGAAAACAAATTTGACTGTCCACGTATTTAAAGGTCATGACCATGACTTAAATTATATGCACTACTTCGCCTCTGGAAAGCTGTCAGAAGGAATGCAGGCAATTTTTAACGCCAGTGCGGAACTGAATTGACCATCAAGCAGCGAACACCATGCACAGCACTGTCGTTTACATTCAATTCCGTATACCGTACCCGCCGCCTTCACAGGAGCTGAGTTTGGACACATGCTTCGATTCAGCGAACCTAATTCGGTTTCAAATTTTTAAACTCAAATAGGTATTTTCCACATTTTAAAAGCCCCGCATCTGCGGGGCTTTATTGGTTCTATTTAATTTGCGGCCGGAACAGTGCCTGTCCCAGTTCCGGTTGTTCCGCCGGTGGTTGTACCGGTAGACGGCCTTTGTGTCGGCTGTGCTTTCACCTTAAGCTTATTTACAATATCATCTTTAATTTGAATATCAAATTCACTCTTATAGGAGTCTATCAGTGCGTTGTACATATCCTGCTGAAGCGTCCCCTTTACGGTTGCAATAGCAGAATCGTACAGTTCGCCTTCCGTAGGAAGCGGCATTCTCTTGATAATGTGCCACCCGAATGAGGTTTCTACAAGGTCTGTCGTCTGTCCAACCGCAACGGAAAACACTCCCTTGGTGAATTCATCCACCATCTTCCCGCTGCCCTGCTGGCTCTGCTGTTGGGAAGCAGGAACGACGCTATAACCGTCCTTGTCTATCATATAACCGTCCGGATTGCTTGTCATACCCGGATCCTCGCCGTATTCCTGAATCAGGGCGTCGAAATCCCCTCCCGCTTTTACCTTAGCCAGAACCTCGTCTGCCAGCGTTTTCTTTTTCGCCTTCACTTCCTCTGGAGAAGGCGTCGTGGTCGGCTCCGGTGTCGCAGTCGCTTCCGCACCGGCCGGTGTCTGCGTGTCAGAGGCAGCGCTCTGCTCCGTATTTTGAATCAGAATGTGTTTAGCGACAGCATAGTCTTTATTATATGCCTCACTGATTTTGTTCTCCGCGGGAGTTACCTTTGCAGAGTCATTCGCCAAAACGTCGTTTGCGTACTGGCTTGCCATTGCGGTTTTTGTCAGCAGGGTAATGAGCAGCTCATCATCGAGGCCAGTCATTTTTTTCAGCTCGTCAACCTGCGCCTTTTGCGTTTTATCCTTCGCGTTCACAGTCGCCTTGATATTGCTTGTGACCGACTGATCCAATGTCAATCCTTTTTCGATCGCCTTCGCGTTTGCAATTTCAACGCGGATTAGTTCTTCCATCGCCTTCTTCTTCGCCAAATCTCCAGCCTTTTCTCCATCGATTTCCGATTCCCAGAAGGTATCAGAGTCTGTTTCTCCGGCCTCCTGCAGCATCTGCTGTTTCACCGTTTCCAGATAATACTTAAATTCCGCTTCCGTAACCATATTCCCGTTTATCGAAGCAATCTCTCTTCTAATGCGCAAACGGCAGCCCGTAAAGCTCAGTACAACCGCCAGGGCCAGCACAGCGGCAAGCACTCTTTTCATCTGTTTCAAAGTAAACACTCCTTATCGTTAAATCTCAAATTATATACAAATAGACAGTAGCTATTATACACTAATTCGACGCGCTTTGCAAGTCTTTCTCATAAGATTTCATAGAGAGAATTTTGCCAGCGGAAAAATTCAATACCGCGTGTACCCCATAATAGGTATTGCGGACGCCGCACGCTTCAAAGATGCTGGTTCATGTTGTTCCAGCAAATGATAGTTTTTGCAAACGTCATTCACACATCAACTTATCCACCGTAGGCACGGATTCCTTAGGCATAAGAAAACTGAACCAAGATGGTGCTCGGCCCTCCTTCTATCTAGACGGGCTGATATGCCTGCAACAGTTTTTTTATTGTTTCCAACGTTTTTTTCTTCTCCGAATCACTGAGTTTCAATGTCAGGTATGGCTTGTTGCCCGCAGAAAGCAGGAGCCTGCCGCGGTATTCTCCAATCAGCCCAGCGACCGCCTCCAGATTCACCGCGTCCTTAAAACGGCATACCATCCGGCTTTCTTTGTATTCCACCTCAGAAACGCCCGCCCTCTTTGCAAGCGCCTTGACAAACGAAACGTCTAAAAGTGCAATGACGCTCTGCGGCGGCTCGCCGAAGCGGTCTACAATCTCGTCCAGCACGTCGCTGTAATCCTGTTCGTCCACAACAGACGCGATTTTCTTGTAAATATCCAGCCGCATGGTGTGGTTTTTGATATATTTCGGCGGAATAAACGCCTCCACATTAATGTCGATAACCGGCTGCCACGGCGTTTCCTCTGGCACGCCCTGCAATTCGTGAACGCTTTCCGCCAACAGCTTGCAGTACATGTCGTAGCCGACGCTGTCCATATGGCCGTGCTGCTGCGCGCCCAGGATGTTCCCCGCACCTCGGATTTCCAAATCCCGCATAGCGATTTTGAAGCCTGAGCCGAACTCCGTAAATTCCCGGATGGCTTGCAGCCGTTTGACCGCGACCTCATTAAGCACCTTATTCCGTTTATAGGTCAGGTAGGCGAACGCTCTGCGGTTCGACCGGCCGACACGACCCTTGAGCTGATACAACTGAGACAGGCCCATCCGGTCGGCATCCTCAATAATAATGGTGTTCACATTTGGTATGTCGAGACCAGTTTCAATGATGGTGGTACACACCAGAATATCGATTTCGCCCTCCAGCATGTCCATCATAATTTCTTCCAGTTCGTCCTCCTCCATCTGTCCGTGCGCGTAACGGATTCTCGCGTCCGGAACCGCCTCCTGAAGCCGTCTTGCCGTTGATGCGATACTTTGAATCCTGTTGTGCAGATAATAAACCTGTCCGCCGCGGGACAGCTCTTTTTTCACCGCGTCCACCAGCACAGGAAGATTGTGCTCCATAACAAAGGTGGAAACTGGATACCGGTCATCTGGCGGCTGGGTAAGCACACTCATGTCGCGGATATTAATCATCGACATGTGCAGGGTCCGTGGAATCGGGGTCGCGGAAAGTGTCAGCACATCCACATTGTGCTTCATTTCTTTCAGGCGTTCCTTGTGCTTCACGCCAAACCGCTGTTCCTCGTCTACCACAAGCAGACCCAAATCTTTGAATTCCACATCTTTTCCGAGTAGCCGGTGCGTGCCGATGACAATGTCAATCTCCCCGTTTTTCAGGTTCTTCAAAATCTTCCGCTGCTCTGCCGCTGTTTTGAAGCGGGACAGCATCTCGATTTTTATCGGATAATCCTTCATGCGCCGCACGAAGGTGTTGAAATGCTGCATGGTGAGAACCGTCGTTGGCGCGAGATACGCGACCTGTTTAGAATCCATCACAGCCTTGAACGCCGCACGCAGCGCGACCTCCGTTTTTCCGTAGCCCACGTCGCCGCAAAGCAGGCGGTCCATTGGACGCTCCCGCTCCATATCCGTCTTGACCTCTTCGATACTGCGCAGCTGATCCTCTGTTTCCTCATAGGGGAATTTCCCCTCAAACTCCGCTTGCCATGCCGTATCCGGCGAGAAGGCGTACCCCTTCGATTTTTCCCGCGCGGAATAGAGGGCAATCAGTTCCTGCGCAAGCTCCAACGTAGATTTTTTCACCTTCGCCTTCTGCCGCGCAAACTCCGCGCCGCCCATCTTGTTCAGCCGGACGTGCCCGTCCTTGCCGATGTACTTTTGCAGAAGCTCCAGCTGATCGGTCGGGACGTAGAGAAAATCCTCCCCGTTGTACTTGATTTTCAGATAGTCCCGCCTGCATCCCTCCACCTCAAGGGTATCCAAACCGACATACTGCCCGATTCCGTGGGTCTGATGCACCACATAGTCCCCAATGTCGAGATCTGTAAAGCTGCGGATTTTGCTCGCGGAATCCAGCTTCTTTTTGCGCGGTCTCTTCTTCGCGGCCTTGCCGAACACTTCTTCGTCACTGATTATGACGAACTTCGTCAGCGGATAATAGAAGCCTTTTCTTAGCCCGCCTTCCAGCAGGAAAATACGGCCTGGCTCTAATTTTTCTGCTGCTTCCTCCAGATAGGCCGCATCCAGCCCGTGTTCCTTCAGCTGTTCATATAGGCCCTCCAGTTTCGTGCGGCTGCCAGCCAGCACCACAATCCGGTAGTCCTTCGCGGCCCAGTCCTCCAAATCGTTATAGAAGAACTCCCGCTTTCCAGCAAACGAATTCACCGCGCCCATCGTAACAGAAACATTTGCACGAGGGCGGTAATCCTTGCAAGAATGCGGCAGTGCGTACAATCCTGCGAACGGGTGCTTGAGCAATACACTAAGCACGTCGTAGTAGTCGTGGATATATTGCTCCTCCGGCTCTGCAATAACTTCCTTTTCTATCAGCGCCTTGACCGTTTCGTTGATATCCCACAAAAAGCCTTCCGCACGTTCTGAAACCCGGTGCGGTTCGTCGAAAAACACCAGCGCATTTTTGTCGATATATTGCATAATAGAAGGATGTCCGGCCCGGCTTTGAAAACCCTCGTCCACCGCGCCGACTGTAACGGAATCGGCCTCGTCAATCGATATCTGCGAAAGCGGGTCGAAAGTTCGGATAGAGTCGATTTCATCTCCGAAAAACTCAATCCGGTACGGATTCTCCGCGGACGGTGTAAACACGTCCAAAATGCCGCCGCGGATGCTGAACTGCCCGCAGCCTTCCACCATATCCTCCCGCGTGTAGCCCATATTCACCAGCCGCTGCGCCAGTTCGTCAGTGGAAAACGTGTGGCCGAGCGCGAGCGTGATGAAGCTGTCCACATACGCCTCGTAGTCGATAGTGAACTGCAGCAGCGCGTCGACACCCATAACCAGCAGTGTGTTTTCCCTTGTGTTTGCGAGCTGGCTGAGCACCTTGAGCCGTTCGTTGATAAACTCGTTGCTCCGCGCGTCGACCTTGTAGTATTCCATTTCCTTTGCGGGATAGTAAAGCGTGTTTTCCACACCGTAGAAGAATGCAAGATCTTCGTACAACTTCTTCGCGGAATACTCGCTGTCCGTCACCACAAGGCCGGAACGTCCTAAATTTTGACACAGCGAAGCGGCAAGATGCGCTTTTCCCGACTCCGTCAGACCGGAGATGTTGACCGGGGTAACACCTTGCCTCATATTTTCTTCCGCAACCAGATATTCATCCGACTGCCTGATTAGTTCCTGAAACAGTTTCATAATTGCCTGTCCTCTTTGGCCTGGCGACCGTCAGGTCGCGCTGTAGCCGTTGTATTTGTTCATCGCGCTCGCAGTTCCATTTTGAATCAGCTCCGGAATAACCTTCTGCGCGACCAATTCCACCGATTTTGACAATACCGCGATGTCCCCGTCGGTAAATTTTCCGATGACCCAATCGACCATGTCCCACTGCTCCGGCGGCTGCCCGATTCCCAGCTTGATGCGCGGAAACACGTCGCTTCCGAGCTGGTATATGATGGATTTTATACCGTTGTGCCCGCCGTCGCTCCCCTTCGGGCGGATACGGATGCGGCCCACATCCAAGCTCACATCATCGTATATTACAATCAAATTTTCATTTGGAATCTTGTAATACTGCACAATCTCCCGAAGCGATTCGCCGGACAGGTTCATAAACGTCTGAGGTTTGACGACCAACACCTTTTCTCCCGCGATGGTCCCTTCTCCCAAAACCGCTTTATGCTTGATTTTATTCACTTTGATGCGGTAATATGCCGCCAAATAGTCCACAGTAATAAACCCGATGTTGTGGCGTGTGTATTCATACTGCTTTCCCGGGTTGCCAAGCCCTGCAATTACATACATTCTGCTAATTCTCCTTTGTTTCGTTTCCCTCTAAAAACCGCGTCAATGCCACACCGTCCCCAATAGGAATCAATGCGGTGTCAAACCGTTCATCTTCGCACAGCATAGTAAGATACCCCCGCAGGCGCGTGACGATGGTGCGGTGCTTGTGCTCCGGATAGTCCGGATATGCTGTTTTGCCTTTATATAATACGTTGTCGGTGATGATTACGCCGCCTGGACGCAGCAGCGGCAGCGCTTTTTCAAGAAAAACCGGATATTGCCCTTTTGCCGCATCGATAAACAGCAAATCGAACGTGCCAGACACTTGGTCCAGTTCCGCCGCCGCGTCTCCCAGCACAAGCGTCATATCCCTGTCCGCCCCATATTTTTTCATATTCTCCCACGCAACCGCCGCGACGTCCGCATTCTGTTCCATGGTGACTATTTTTGCCTGTTTTCCGGAGGCTTCATACATCAGCAGGGCCGAATAGCCGATTGCTGTGCCGATTTCCAAAATTCGCTTTGGCCGGAGCAGGGAAACCAGCAGGCTCAGCAACCTTCCAACTTCTTTTTGCACGATGAAAATTTTGTGTTCCTCCGCATACTGTTCCATTGCCTGAAAGAAGGGCGGGGTTTCCCGAATCGTCTTACGCAGGTAAGCAACCACACCATCATTCACAAATTCATGCAAGGTCCGCTTCCTCCTCCGTCAGTAGCCGGCACAGGCTGGAATAGCGCCGGGCTTCAAAGTTATTATCCACCATTTTTTCCACCGCGCTCTTCTGCCCGACCAGAACAACGAGGTCCTTCGCGCGCGTGATAGCCGTGTACAGCAGGTTGCGGTTCATCAGCATAGGCGCTCCATGAAACACCGGAATAACGACTGCCGGGAATTCGCTTCCCTGGCTCTTATGGACTGTCACCGCATAGGCAAGCTCCAGTTCCTCCAACATCGCATTGGGATATTCCACACGCCGGTCGTCGTCAAACAGCACGTCGACACTCGTGGTGCGGATGCGCTCAATCACGCCCATATCGCCGTTATAAACGCCCTGCCCCTCTTCTTTTGTGCCGGGCTTTTCCCACGGCATGTCATAATTGTTTTTCATCTGCATGACCTTGTCACCCTCGCGGAGAACACGGGTCGGGTATACCTTTTCCTGCTTGCCCTCCCCCTCTGGGTTCAGCGCCTTCTGCAGCAGGCGGTTTAGGTTGTGGACGCCCGCCGGCGTCTTTTTCATCGGGGAAATGACCTGAATGTCGCGCATGGCATCCAGTCCATACGCTTTTGGCAGCCGCTCCGCGACCAATTCCACCACCCGCGCCGCGATGCCCTCTGCGCCTCGTTCCGCAGTGAAGAAAAAGTCCTTGTCCTTCTCGTTGTATATTGGATAATCCCCACTGTTAATGCGGTGGGCATTTACGACGATCCTGCTTTCCTCCGCCTGCCGGAAAACCATGTCAAGCCGGACGACCGGAACAATTCCCGAATGGATGATGTCCTTGAGCACATTTCCGGCCCCAACGGACGGAAGCTGGTCAGAATCCCCCACCAGCACGACCGTTGCTCCGTTTTTTGCCGCGGAGAGCAACGAATCCATTAAAAGGACATCCACCATAGAAACCTCATCCACGATGATAACGTCCTGTTCCAGCGGGAAATCACTGTTTCGGACAAATTCCCGCAGCATATCCCCATTGCTGTAGCCCGCTTCCAGAAGACGGTGAATGGTTTTTGCCTCACAGCCCGTTACCGCGGACATCCGCTTCGCGGCCCGGCCAGTTGGCGCAGTAAGCGCGATTTCCTTTCCGCGTTTTTGAAGCAGTTTGATGATAAAGTTTATTGTCGTCGTTTTTCCCGTTCCCGGTC
>CABSKZ010000047.1 GCA_902478395.1 uncultured Eubacteriales bacterium
CCATTGGGAAGGAAGCGTTCAGCGGATGTGCTTCGCTTATAAAAATAAACATATTAAGCGATACGCTGACCTCTGTTGGCACAAATGCCCTGGCAAATCTCCATAAGGATGTTAAAGTATACGTTAATACAGCATCCGTAAAAACGAAGCTGAGCGGAAAAGGCGTGGCTGCCGACAGCATTATCGTGGAAGCACATAACCTTTCGGTATCAAATAACGGACAATCACTGGGGTATTTTACAACCTTTACGCAGGCTGCCGAAGCGATTGACGCGGCTTCCGGAAACGGCACGTTTACAATTCAGGTATTAAAAGATGTGGAGCTTGGAAACAAGCTTCCCTCTAAAGCGTGTATCATCACCGGTTCCGCGAAACTGACGCTAGCCGCTGAACTGGAGTTAAAAAACAATCTGACCTTTGAGGATATCACTCTGGCGGATTCCGCTGTCAGCGTGTACGCTTCAGGCTTTGCTTTCGAACTTGGTGAAAACGTAAAAACTGCCGGAAAAATGAGCCTGTTCGGCGGAAAGAAAACTGGCGAAGCCGCGACGGCGGATATCACGCTTCTGAGCGGTACGGTTCAGAATGTTACAGTTGGCGGAAGCAGTTCCACCGCTAAAATAACAGGAGATGCAACGCTTACAATAGCAAACGGCGCCACGATCAGCGGAAAATCGGACGGCGGCGAACAATATACAGACGGTCAGTCGTCATTAATTCTCAAAGGCTATGAAACACAAAAGACCGCATTGCCCGGCAGCTTCTCCGGCTTTGAACGGCTTGTGCTCAACGCCTCGAACTTCTCCCTTGCGTCACTTCCGTTCAGCGCCGTCAATCTGCAAAACAGCAAATTGACTCTGACAGAAGCTGTTACCATCGCCAATCTGGCAGCAGATAAAACCAGCGTGCTGACACTGACAAAAGGAAAACCACTGACTATTACCAATGCGGTCTATCCCCCAGATGAAGCTAAAATTGCCGTGAAAGTTGCTGGTGAGCTTGCGGAAAACGACGTTCTCATGAAATCCGCTGCAGAAAGCGTTGTTCCTGGTGCATTTTCCGTTGCCGATATTCCAGAGGGTCTGCATTTCATCAAGGTCGGAGAAGACCTGAAATTGATCAAATCACTCCCGGTTGACGCATCCGGCGTCACGGTCAGCGCGGCGGGAATCACCTACGGTGACCCGCTCGGCGCTTCCGAATTGACCGTTGCCGGCGAATTCCAATATGGAGGCGTAACTGTTCCCGGTTCTGTCGCCTGGGCTGATGGCACAGCAATTTTGAACGCGGGAACCCATTCAGAGGTTACTTGGGTCTTCACGCCTGACGACCCGCTTTATGCTCCTGTGAACGGCACTACTGCAATCGCCGTCGCAAAACGCGCGGTTACCGTTACACCATCCGAGGGACAGAAAAAGGAATATGGACAGGCGGATCCCACGTTTACCTATACTGTGGACGGTCTTCCGGAAAACATGTCGCTGACCGGCACACTTGCACGGGAACCGGGTGAAAACGCCGGAAATTATAAGCTGCTTGCAGGAACATTTACAAACGAAAACAATACAAACTATGAAATTACCTTCACACCGGATATCCTGTTCACGGTTGAAAAGGCAGCTCCATCGGTCCAGATTCAGACGCTCCCGACAGCACAGCAGGCTGGAAAGACCGTCGCGCTTACCATCCAGATTGGAAATCCTCATGACAGCTCGCTGACAGATGGACTCCCTGCCGCGAATGAGGTTACGGCAACAGCGGACACAGGAACCGTCAGCGCGGTTGAGAAAACAGACGGTGTTTACACCGCAACCCTCACCATCCCGGCAGAAGCGGAAAACAACACCCGCATCAGCCTCCATGTCGCGGTTGCGGAAACCGCCAACTATTTGGAACAGTCCACCGATACCAGCGTACTGGTAACTGACAAGATTCCGTCCGCTATGGATATAACCCTGCCAGCAACCCCGGCTGTTTACGGCACGCCATCTGTCATACAGGCAGCCGTGAAAGCATTCGATAGCACCACCGCAGAAACCCCGTCTGGAGCTATCATGGTCTATCTCGGAACGGACAACACCGGAACGAAGCTGGCGGAATATACCATCGGCGAAGAAAAAGACATCCCCCTCGACCAGGCGGTTCTCGGTGCGGGCACGCATACCATCTATGTGGAATATGCAGGAGATGAACATTTTGCCCCGACCTACCAGACCGCTACCCTGACCGTAGCCAAAAAGGATTTGACCATAAAACCGGAGAATGTCAGCATTTACCGGAAGGATGCCCTGCCGGAGGATGAAGACCTCGGCATTGTCTACACCGGCTTTATTGACGGAGAGGACCAATTTACCCAGGGCGTTCTGGACGTAACGGTACCCTTCACCGCATCCATTGACCGTACGATAGACACCTCGAAAACCGGCACATACCCCATTGCGCTGCACGGTGAGGCTACCGCACACAACTATAACATCATCAAAGAGGACGGAACGCTGAAGGTCGTCAACTCCAGCAGTTCCTCCTCCCGGACCCGTTACACACTGTCGGTTTCAGCCAAAACCGGGGGAACCATCTCCCCAAGCGGCACGATGCAGGTTCCGGCGGGAGAAACAAGAACCTTTACGATTACGCCGAAAACAGGTTATGTCATTGACGATGTCATCGTCAACGGAAAATCGGTCGGTGCAGTCAGCAAATATACCTATAAGCAGAACAAAACTGGCAGCATCATTGCGTCGTTTAGAAAATCGGGCGATGAGGACCCGGCCGATACGACCTATAAGGATATCAAAGGCCATTGGGCAGAGGACGATATTCTTTTCGTGACAGAACGCGGTTTGTTCAACGGCATTGAAAAAGGAAAGTTTGCACCGGAAGCAAAAATCACACGGGGTATGGTTGTAACTGTGCTCGGCCGGATGGAAGACGTCAGCGCAAGCGGTTCCAAATCCACATTTGACGATGTACCACGCGACAGCTACTATTCTGCATATATCGCATGGGCCGCAAAGAACGACATCGTCTATGGTATGGATGATAATCTGTTTGACCCGGACCGCGCCATCTCGCGTGAAGAAATGGCCGTTATCTTCTCCCGGTATATGGATTATAAAGACATCGACCCGGATTACATTTATGAAGCAATCGACTTTGCCGACAATGGAAAGATTGCCTCCTGGGCGAAAACCGAGGTGCGCAAAATGCAGCGCGCTGGCATCATCAAAGGGAAGGACAACAATCGCTTCGACCCGCAGGGAACTGGAACACGCGCGGAATTTGCAGCGCTTATCAGACGGTTGATTGACAATCAAGACCTGTAAAAGCCGTTATTTAGAAAAAAGCGGCCAGGAAGGAGAAAAGCCTCCTTCCTGGCCGCAACAACATCATACTCACAATTCCAGGAGCTTGCCTCCGTGTAGCCCCTGGATTCAAATATAATCTCGCTGGTATGCCTTGCCTCCGCAGATGGCCGGGTTCCTATTTTCAGAATGCGGCGGTATATCACCTTCCGCACAGCGAGGCAAAAAAGATTTTCATCCTGAAGGGCACGCGTGCCGTGCAATATCCCTTCAATAAAATCTTTTTATAATTTAAAAGATGCAGGAACCAGCCGCTGTCCTCATAGTAAGGGACAGCGGCTGGTTTCATTCTGTGCGGCCTTACCGCGCCATTGTATAAATTTTCTCCATATCTTCCATAGCGAGTTTTCGAAAATTCCCAATCGTCCTGGTAATTCCAAAACTGCATTTATAAGCCAGTTCATGAAGTTGTTCTCCTGTCACGTCAACACCCATCTCATGGATGGAGGTGGGCATTCCGATGGAACGGTAAAACGCCTCCATTGCTTCAATTCCTTTGTCGGCAAGCTCTTCCGCAGAATACCCTCCCGGTTCGACACCCATGACATTGACCGCAAACTGTGCAAACCGCTGAACGTCCTCCCGATACACATACCGCGCCCAGCTTCCCCAGACAGCGGCAAGCCCGGCGCCGTGTGCCACATCGAACATGCCGCCAAGCTCATGCTCCAATTGATGGCTCGCCCAGTCTCCCGCCACGCCGCAGCCAGTCAACCCGTTGTGGGAAAGGCTGCCCGCCCACATCACCTCAGCACGCGCGTTGTAATCGTCCGGCCTTTCCACCAGAATCTTCGCGTTATGTATCACCGTGCGCATAAGGCCTTCTGCAATCTGGTCCGTCAGCTCCGCATTCATGTCCGTTGTAAAATAGCGTTCCATCGTATGCATCAGAATATCCGCGCACCCGCACGCCGTTTGATATGCCGGAAGCGTATATGTCAGTTCTGGATTCATGACCGCAAACCGGCACCGGCACAAATCGGAATTACACCCGCGTTTCAGCCAGCCGTCCTCGTTAGTGATAACGGAGGAATCGCTCATTTCACTGCCGGCTGCGGCAATGGTCACCACCGCACCAATAGGCGCACAGGCTTTCGGGACAGCCTTCTTCGCGTAGAAGTCCCACACATCGCAATCATTCGCCAGTCCGTATCCGATGGCTTTCGCGGAATCGATGACGCTCCCGCCGCCTACCGCAAGTATGAAATCCACACCCTCTTGCCTGCACAGCGCGATTCCCTCATATACCTTGGACAACCGCGGGTTTGGAACCACCCCTCCAAGGCTTACATACGAAACGCCGTTCTCCCGAAGGGAATCTTCTATTCTTTCCAGCAATCCGGAACGCTTTACGCTCCCTCCGCCATAATGGAGCAAAACCTTTTGGCATCCCTGCTCCTTCACCAGCCGTCCCGTCTCCGCCTCCGCATTCTTTCCGAATATGACACGAGTCGGGGTATAATACACAAAATTTTTCATCACAAACACTCCTTTTTACACTTCCCGCACCATGCGGTAATACCGATGACCCTGCATCTCGAACATGGTGCCGCCGTCCACAAAACCGAGCTTTTCATACAGCCGCTTCACGCCGTCCTTTTTTTCGTCGACAAGCAGCGACAGCCTGCGGAATCCGCGTTGCTGCGTTTCCTCCGCAGCCGCGTCAATCAGCAGCTTAGCAATTCCTTTCCCGCGCGCTTCTTTTGTGACCGCAACGGAGTCAATATAAATCTCCCCCGCTTCACATTCAATTGGCAGTTTGTCCGGCTTCCCCAAGACGCGGAGATGTTCCTTCACCGGAATATCCTGTGTTTCCAACATATCGAGTGAATAAATCAGAATCATTCCGGCAACGCTTTCTCCATCGACCGCCGAAAGGCAATTTCGGTAGGAAAACCGGTTTTCCTCCATGCGGACAAACGTTTCCAGCACCTTTACCGCTGTGTCCATATCCTCCATACCAGTAAACAGGCAGGCCAAATCTTCAATCGCCTCCGCAATTAATTCAGCTATTGCCCGGCTGTCCTTTTTTTCTGATTTTCTGACGGTAATCATATTCTCCTCTCCTTACGGAATTTTCAAAATCATTTGCTTCATTGTACCATAATCCGGCGAAATTGTAAATAAAACTACGTCTTTTCGGTTAGGATAACCGGATAAGGTCCAATTTTTTCATAAAAAGTATAGATTTTTATAAATAGTACTTGCTTTTTTCTCTCATTTATTTTAAACTATATATGGGAAATTGCCAACAGAGGCTTTGTTTCTCGGAAGCAGGCCGCCTGTTGCACGGTAAATTTTAGGTCGTTTTCATTGAAATTTATCGGATAGAAAACAAATTAAGTGGAGGTACTGTATGATATCAGCAGGTGAATTCAGAAATGGTATAACATTCGAACTGGAGGGCAACGTCTACCAGGTCGTGGAGTTTCAGCACGTGAAGCCCGGCAAGGGCGCCGCGTTTGTCCGTACAAAGCTGAAAAATGTTATCACCGGCGGCGTCGTGGAAAAAACCTTCCGCCCGACGGAAAAAATGCCGAAGGCGCATATCGAAAGAAAGAACATGGCGTATTCCTACAACGACGGCGATTTATATTATTTCATGGACAATGAAACATTTGACATGCTTCCCCTCTCGCAGGATCAACTGGGCGATGCCCTGAAGTTCGTAACCGAAAACATGAATGTTACGGTTCTCTCCTACAAGGGCAGTGTGTTTGGCGTGGAGCCGCCGACGTTCGTTGAGTTAAAGGTAACAGAAACAGAACCGGGCTTTAAAGGCGACACTTCCACCGGCGCGACGAAACCGGCAACGCTGGAAACCGGTGCGACCATCAACGTTCCCCTGTTTGTGGACCAGGGCGACACCATTCGGGTTGATACCAGGACCGGGGAATACATGGAGCGCGTTTAACCACCACATTTGTCCCCATTGACAGAAAGGAGTGGGCAGAGGGACCTGCCCGGCACAGAATATGGGTTATTTGACAGAGAAGGTTGCTTATCTCCGCGGCTTAGCGGAAGGCTTAAAGGTTGATGAACAGACCAACGAAGGAAAAATGATCGTTAAGATTTTAGACATTTTGGAGGAACTCTCTTCCAATTTTGAGGATTTAAGCAGTGAAGTGTTGGAGGGCGAAGCCCGCATCGATGAACTGGAGTCCTTCGCGGATGATATGATGGAGGAACTCGGCGGCTGCTCCTGCGGCGACGACTGCTCCTGCCACGGCGAAGACGACGATGAGGACGATTTCTTCAGCGATTTGGACGATGAGGACTTGGAAGACTTCGAGTTCTATGAAGTTGTTTGCCCGCACTGTAATGAGAAGGTTTATTTTGACGAGGATATGATTAAAGACGACCATCTCGCCTGCCCGAACTGCAAAAAAGAGATTGAAATTGAGTTCGAGGAAGATGATGACAAAAACGGTGGGGATGAGTAAACGCCCGACTGCTTTCGTGCGGGAATAGTGCAGATGAAACCGCCTGGACATACGTCCGGGCGGTTTTTAAAAATCTGGAAACTGCGGGACAAACCCGTTTTTGTTTTGCTTCCAGACAGTCCAGAGGCTTGCCGGTATCAACACTTCCCCAATATAGTGCGGAATTGCATGCTTTTCAACGCTTTCCACCAAATATCGGCATCCTATTTAAAAGGAGTGATACAGGATGAAGGACATCAGCTGCTGTTTCAGCGGCCACCGCACAATTCCGGCGGAACGGACAAAGGAGCTTAACCAACGGCTATATGCTGAAATTGAAGAGCTCTACTCCTCTGGTATCCGTATCTTCCGCAACGGCGGCGCACTGGGCTTTGATATGGCGGCGGCACTGGTCGTAATTGACCTGAAACAGAAATACAGCGATTTACAGCTATATATGGACCTTCCCTGCCGGAAGCAGGCTAGCGGTTGGAGCAAGACAGATAAAGCCATCTACGATTACGTGCTGGATAAATCGGATAAGATGACCTACGTATCCCCTTATTACTATAGTGGCTGTATGCTGGCGCGGAACCGCTATATGGTAGACCGCAGTTCCTGCCTGATTGCCTTTAAATCCCGCGGGACTGGCGGAACTGCTTACACAGTGCGGTACGCGGCTTCGAAGGGGCTGCGCATCATCCTGCTTTAAGTGCAACAAGCAGCTGCGAAAAATAGGAAAAGCAGACGAAATAAGGCTTATTCCTTTTTGAAAAAAATCCCATGAAATATCTCACCCTTCTTTTCCGGCGTGCATAATATGTAGCATAACAAAGAAAAGGAGGTAAGCACCATGGGATGTGAAAGAAACGGTTTCTTCGGTTTCGGCGGTAACAACTGCCTTTGGATAATCATCATCATTATCCTGATTTGCTGCTGCTGTGGTGACTAATTAATCCCACGCCGCAAACCTCCGGGTTAAATCTACTACCCGCGGGTAAACATAAGAAACGGACGGGGCGGCAACCGCCGCTCCGTAATTTCTGCAAAGGGCTGTTATCGTTGCAGAATGGAGATACATCGAAGGGCCGTTTTCGAAATTTGAAAACGGTCCTTTCGCAATTTTTTCATATTAAATTAAGTCCGAGCGTTTGCTGTTTGTTTAAAATACGACGCTGTTTGGAAAAAACAAGCCCCTTCTTTCTGCTCATAATTCTGATAACGGCATGAATTCGTACAAAAAAATTGTGAAGGGTGCTGAAAAAAGCAGAGGACAATTAAAATTCCTCTGCTTTTTTTCATTTCTCCGGTATTACGTTTTATATATTTTAGCCGAATCCTCCTAGCTCCTGTCAGCTAGGTGCAAAAATTTTATATAACTTCCTTTCATGGCTATTATTGGTTCCTTGTTTCACCGTTGGATTAGAAGTTCAATTGAATCGCGCGAATCGGCTTTAAAGTAACGCTGTTTTCCCAAATAAATACTTTAAAGAGTCCACCGCTGCCGTTTACTGTAAACGGCACTGAAATATTTTTGATTTCTCCGCCAGCTATGTCTGCATACGCTGAAGCTGCATGAACCATGCGAAGACCGTCGGCGCTGTACTCAGCAACCGTTACAAAAACTCCGTTTTTCCCCTTTTTGGAATTATTGTTCGTAAGGCTTATCTGCGCAATTACATCCATTCCTGCATGCAACTCGTTTAACTCGGTCCCGTTTGCGTCTGTGATGCTAACTGTGTAACAGTCAAGCGCATAATCGCTTCTGAACGGGCTCGCTGGCAATCCTGCGCTGTTATATAGGTTAATTTTATCGGTTACAGGGTCAAAGAAATAGCGGACCGCAACAGGATTTTGAACCTCGTCGCTGTAAACATGCACGGTATCGCCTACAATTTCGGCTTTGGCATCCACAAAATTTTTATCTGCTCCGCAAATTTTAAATCCGACCAATTCTCCGTCTGCCGATAGACCCGTTCCGGTGTGGCTGAAGTGGACGATGGCTTTATTTCCCTCAATCGTTATATTTTGATAAAGCGGCATGGAATATTCGTCCTCATATCCATAATTCATGCCTCTTGCAAGCAACGCCAGACGCTCGCCCACAGGTTTTTTGTTTGTCGGATGAAGCGGATCAGTTCCGCCCAATGGAATATCGCTTGTCGCCGCCATACCTACCCCAGGCAGGCGTTTTGCGACGTTTAATCCGCTTTCTCTGATATAGTGATACATCGGAAAATTGGTAAGCTCATACGGCGGGAGCTGTACGATTAGGAAAGAGAGCTCTTTTTGCCACTTGGCACGCCAGCCTGTGATGAGTGCATACAATGCGTCCTCATAAAGCTCTTTATATGCTGCGGTAGCATTGCTTTCTCCTTGATACCAGACGACTCCGGAAATTCCGAAATCTGTTAATGCGCTTATCATACCGTTATAGTACTGATTTTCCAATTCTGTGCCGACACCCTCCGGTACGGTTCCTTCCGGCATCCATGGGTCAATATAGGAGCCGCCCTTGGAGGCGTTTATCATTCCAACAGGAACGCCGAGTTCTCTTTGCAGTTTTTCCGCAAAGTAATAGCCTACGGCGGAGAATTCGCCTATACTTGTTGTATTGGGCGTAAACCATGTTCCTGTAGTATCTGGAAGCTCAGATGTAGTTGGTCTTACACTCTGCGTAAACACCCGCAGATTCGGATTATCCAGCGCTTTGCTGTCCTCTTCCCACGTCAGCGCCTTGTTTGTCATAAGCGCAGCATTCGACTGGCCGGATACAAGCCAAACCTCTCCAACCAGTACATTGTTATAGACGATTGTGTCTGCCTTTTCACTTCCTGAAACCGTAAGCGTGTAAGGTCCTCCCGCGGGCACTTCCGGAAGATTTGCTTTCCATTTACCGCCCGACACCACCGCAGAAGCGCTTGCATCCCCCAGAGTTACACGAACGGTCTCGCCCTCTTTGCCCATGCCGTAAACAGCAATTGTCTCGCCGCGCTGCAGAACCATACCATCGCCGAAAACTGAGGGAAGAGAAAATTTTGCCTCAGGCTTCAACGGAATTGTTCTTTTATCCGGGTTTGCCGCTTTTGATATGATATCCGCAGCTTCGCTCGCGGAAATTTCCGTATCTGCGGCAAACAAACCATTGGCGTAAAGTTCAATGATTCCTTCAGAATATGCCTTAACCGCATCGTCCCTATATTTTTCATCTATGGAGGAATAATCAGAGATTTTTGCAATAAACGCAGACATATCATTGTAATACTCTTCCGAGATGCTTCTTATCACCATCGAGGCCGCCTGCCCTCTGGTTATAGGGAGGGTTTTGTCCGCGATTTCCCCCTCTTTCACAATGCCCATCTCGACGGCTTTTGCTATTTCGTCATCGTAGCTTACGCTAAGCGCATCGAGCAGCGCTTTTATGAAATCGGCAACAGGCGTGGTCTCATCTGTGACCGTAAAAGATATCGGCTCCGTTTTTAACTCATTTCCGAAAATATCAAGCACATTGGCAAAGGAAATTTCGTATTCTGTTCCTTTTTCCAGAGGCGTTTTAAAATATATACTTGCCGTACGCGGATATGTTTTGTTATTATCATAGGAAACAGCATAATCCGTTACCCCGCTTATTTTGACAGTTTCAGCAGTTATCGTATCTGCCTGCATTTCGTTTGTAAAGGCCAGTTTTATACTGCTTGCACCCTGTTTTTCATGAAGCAGGCTTACAATTGTACCCGTTGAGGAATTTGCGAACTTGTAATGATAAATATCATCTACGTATAATGTTGCTCTATTTCCGTACCATCCGACTGCCGAAAAATCCAATCGGTTTAATACGACGCCGTCATAAGCGGTGCCGAGCTTCATATAACGGACCGGCTTCCCGTCAAGATAGATTGATACCGCGCGCTCATCGTTATCAAACAGCGCCGCGAAGTTATACCATTTGCCGCTTTCGCACTTGCCAATATCCACCCCCATGGAAAGAAGCCTTCCGCCGCGCATCTCCAGCAGATTCGGCAAGTTGCTTGTGCCTCTTAAAACAATGGCTTTATAGTTGATTTCATCATCAGTCCGTACGCGCGCGGTAAATACGTTTTTGCCTGAAAAAGTACCGTATTGCCAATATGCGGTTGTGGCTCCATATCCGTCTGACTGCAGCATCAAAGCCTGATTATGTTTATCCTCCGGATCGATTACCACATGTGCGCGTGTGGCAGCTGTCTCGTCCGCTGGTGAATACCGGAGCGTACCATAAGCAGGCGCCTGCTTTCCTGTTTCATAAGCCTCATAATCAAGCGCGAGCATTGTGGAAACCACAGGCGTTTCCGAATCACCGCCCGGATTTGTGTAGATATCTTCATAAATTCTGACATTGTCGTTATAGAACGTGATATCCTCAACGACTCCGCCTATTCTGAACGCGCGGAGACCCCCGGTGCCGTGCGTCACAAGCGTGGTGTTTTCCATCGAGCCGTTATAAAGCTCTCTGGACTCACCATTATGAATCAGGCTGATTTCGCAAATCTTCCTGTAATAATTAAATTTATAGTGCAGAGTGAACCAGCTGTCGCGCGGATAGTCTGTAACAAGCGTTCCATAACCTCCCACAGGCTTCCCGTTGTTTCCCTCACTAAATTCTACCCAGAAGCGGGTACAGCTTGCCGCGTCCGTATGGTTGATTGCCGTAAGCAAATGCTCCGTACCGGTTATTTCCCCCGTGGGAATATAGAAATCAGCCGTCATATGCTGAATACCCGTTTTATAGCTTGTCGCGGGGGTGTATACGGTCCAGAACGCACCGCCCGTTTTGGATACCTGTAAGGCTTTATTATCGGTACCCAAACTATCGCCGTCAACAACTGTCATGGATGGATTGCCCGCACCCGTCACACCCGTATATGCGCCGCCGTTAAAATCCATCTGCATAATAACGCTCTCCGCATCGGGCTTGCCAGCTGGTTCGGTGGGTTCAGCCGTTGGCGTAGGAGTAGGAACATCGCTCGTAGGAGCGGGTGTCGGCGTTTCCGAGGCACCATCGTCCGTCCCTGTATAAATTTTAATATTATCATTATAGAAGGTTATTCCGTCAACTGCCGTGCCGCCTATTCTGTAGTTTCTAATGCCGCCATCTGCATGGGTTACAAAGGACAATTTCGCAATTGACATGGACGCAATCACGCTTTGTTTACCGTCGTGCAGGATGCTGATATACAAGTAGTTTGTCTCATAATTAAATTTGTATCTCAAGGTAAACCAGCTATCTCGCGGATAATCCTCTATTAGTATGCCGCCCGTAAACGATTCGCCGCCGTTTCCATCACTGAATTCTACAGAAGGTTTTACCGCGGCGGCACCGTCCGTATAGTTTGGTATGAAACCCAGATATTCCGTACTGCCTGAAATTGCGCCCTGCGGAATATAGAAATCTTCTTCAAAGTATTGGATGCCAGATTTCGCGCTCGCTGCCGTGGTATGCGTGAGCCAAAAAGCGCCGCTTGCCTTCGTTGCCTTCAAAACTTTGCCGGTTGCCTGAACCTCCTGCCCGTCCACAACCGCAAGAGAAGGACTGCCCTGGCCTACAATCCCGCTGTATGTTCCGTCATCAAAATCCTGCTGCCAAATCATGTTCTCCGTCGATGCGGAAACCATTGTAAATGACGGTATCATGACCACACTTAAAATCATTACAATGGCCAGACACGAGCTTATAAATTTTTTCATTCGTCTCATCCTTTCTTATTCGTATTTTTAAATCCGTTTCTATAATATATTTCAAATTCATAAAAAACAAGATCGAATTTCTACGATAGCGCGCAATTTCTACGGAGTTTTCCAAAAGAACAGTGCCGCACCGCCTATTAGCTCTAACCGGGGCGTTTCGTAATATAACGGAAAAGAGCATGCCCCGGTCTGGCCGGAGCATGCTCTTTTAAACATTTAAAATTCTATAAAAACCACAGTATATTCACATAATAGGGACGCAACGTTCGCCGAAGAAAATAATGCAGCAGCTTATCTGCCATCCGCTATTTTATGTTCACCGGAATTTGCAGCTCTGTCAGCCAGTCTGCCTCACTCTCCTTGTTCCATATGCCGTCGATATGGCATTCCCGCGGATTATCCGCCGGAGTATACCCGTTTTCCACTATCCAGTTCGTTAAATATGCGTACGCTCGGCCCAATTCTGTGTACGGCCCCTTGTGCATCACGGACGCTACTGTGACTGCCCCCAGCTTTTTAAAGGTCATCCCCTCCGGCGCTGTCCCGAAGCGTTCCACCGCTTCACAGAATTCTATCCGGAAATTTGTATCCCTGAATTCCCCGTCCAGGTAGACGGAAAAACAGTATTCCGGCTTGGCACAGGCAAGACCGGGGTTCGCCGCTGTCATTTCCGCACCGATTTCAGGAATGATATGCAGATATTGTTGATAATCCGGCACGGTTAATTGCTTCGAATACACAATACATTCCGGCACTTTCTTAATAATAGCCTGATACTCCATAAATAAATCCTCCTTCTCATGTGAGAGCAAAAAATTTATCCGGGAAAGCTGGTTTTCCGTCCCTGCAAGCGCTGCTTCCAGTTCCGCCTTCCGGTTCAACAAAACCGCTCGCTGGTCCCCGCCGGACAGAATCCCTGAAATTTCGCTGATGGACAGGCCGGTCTGGCGGAGGGACATAATCTGATGTAATACAACCAATTGCTCTGTGGTATAACAACGGTATCCGTTTTCCGGGTCCACAAACGCGGGCTTTAAGAGTCCGGACTCATCATAAAACCGCAGGGTTTTCACCGTTGTTTTAGCCAGCTTTGAAAATTCACCAATTTTGTACATCATTTC
>CABSKZ010000048.1 GCA_902478395.1 uncultured Eubacteriales bacterium
CAGCGGCAGGGTCATCCGCCAGGAAACCGCGACGGAGGTTACCATGACCGCAATTGTTCAGAATTATGGTGCAGCGGTGAAGAAAGAATTTACCTTTACAGTTCCCGCAAGAATCACAGACCCGCAGCTGGCGGTCAACGCGGACGCGGCGTCGCTGTATTTTGACACGGTTTCACCGCTGACACAGAACACCTTGAATTTATATACGCAGGGACCGAACGGAACGCAAATCAAATGGACGTCAACGGATGGCAGCTTGATTAACCCAGTTACCGGGCAGGTTAAATTCCCGACAACAAAGCAGGGTAAATACTATTCCGTCACCTTGACCGCGGAGGTCTCCATGGGCGAAGCTTCGAAAACAGAAACCTTTACTTTCCGTGTACCAGAGGCGAGCAATGTGTATACAAGAACTGATGATAACAGGATGGATGACCAGACGTTCTTTGGAACGTGGAACGCATTGGAAAATAAATGGGGTACGCCAGGAAAGTTGAATTATGCCTATTCCGCCGCGCTCAAACCGGTGGAGGACAGCGTGAAAGCGGGCGATTATGACCGTGCACGGGAAGAACTGTTCAAATACTACAAAAACAAGCCTGCCTCGGAAAAACCGAATATTCCAGCCTCCGGCAACAAGCTGTCAGCAAAGATTACCGCGGAGGAAATGCTGGTGTTTGAGACCGCCGTCATTAACGTTTGGAAAACAAAGGCCAAGACAAACGGAGAGATGAACAAGGACTATTTCGGGGTAAAAAGTCAAATAGCGGACGGGACGAACTGCTTTATCCTACAGGCCCTCAAGCGGGACAACGTGCCGGAGGGACAGGAAACGGTGGTCCATTTTGCTACGCAGGATTCCGACACGAAGCCATACCTAGAGGTGACGCAGAAGGATGGGGAGAAGGTGACGCTCTATCCAAGTGACGATACCTATATCCGCGGCGGAAGCTACAGGGACAAAAATTACGGCGCGGAAACGGAAATGCTGGTCAGCGAAGGCGCTGGCGGCCCGTTGGGAAATACGACGCGGCAGGCGCATTTCAAGTTTGATTTGTCCTCCATTCAGGATTTATCGGAAATTAAAGATGCAAGATTATATTTGTACAGCTACAGTGATGTCGCGGGGAAAGAGGTTGCGATTTTAAGCGGTGTGGAGAATGTCTGGGATGAATCCAGCCTGACGATGAACGGCATCAAGCTGCGCGTCATTTCGTTCGACGGTGTCGAGGGCGGCTACGACTGGGCACAGCCGGCGGGACGGGGCGCACACGACCAATTCTACAACGTGCAGGTGCGGTTGTACCACATCAGCAACCTGTTCGGTTATGCAAACCAGATTCGCACGTCTGACCCGGTACTGGCGCAATACTATACCCAGCGCGCAATCGACCAGTATGTCGATTTTGTGCGGGACAACGGAGGTCTGGCTTACGACAGCTACCATACCGGCGAAAAGGCGCTGAACGCAGGCTTTAGGGGGAATTCATATTCGGTGAACTGTTTCTCCGCGGCGCTGAATTCGGACGAAATTGATACGGATGCGTTTATGTCGCTTATTAAGTTGATGTGGCAGGAGCCGGACGCGCTTTGCATGCCGTCGAATATCTGGACGTCGCACAACGCGGCGGCATTCCAGATTATTTCCGTTATGAACTATATCAAGTACTTCCCGGAATTCGCTGACGCGTCGGTATGGGAGGAGTCCGTTCAAAACCGGCTGAGTAACTTTGCGACGGAAATGACGAATGACGACGGCACTTATGTGGAAGCGACGAGCGGCTACGATATTTCTGTTCTGGGGACCTTCACAAATCTGTATAAAACAGCGAAGGAACTGGGCATCACGATTACACAGGACTTTGAGGATGGCTACAAAGCTTATGCGAAAGCGGAAATGGACCTGACGCGGCCGGATGGCAAGCAGTGGGACTGGGGCGATGGCGGCGCGAGCGCGACGCGCCCGACCATTAAAGGCGTTGCCGATGCGCTCGGGGAAAACGGGCCGCTGCGGTATTTTGGGACAAACGGAGCGGAAGGGACAGTTCCGGAATATACATCTGTGTTTTACCCGGCCGGCAAGCTCGCTTCACTGCGGACCGGATGGGATGCCAACAGCGTTTCCGCATTTATTATCGGTAGAATTGGGGGAACGCATGCCCACTCCCATACGAACCATATAGGCATCTACGCTTACGGGCGGTATCTGCTGGCGGATACGGGAATGGCTTCCTACGACAGCAGCCATCCGTGGTTTAACTGGCAAAGAAACCGGAAGATATCTCACAACACGGTAGAAATCGATGGCAAAGGGCCGAAAAGCGGGAAAACAACCGTGAGCATGGAGCAAAACGACGGGATGGACTTTTATGACTGCACCTCCACGGAAAATGCCAATGTGCCGCATACCCGGAAGGTTACATTCATTAAGGACCGGAAGTTCTTCATCGTTTCCGATTTTCTGGAAAGCGCTTCTGGTACGCATACGTATACCCAAAACTGGCATCATCTGGCTTCTGCAAATCCGTCTGTGATGAACGCGTCTAAAAATATTGTGAAAACAAATTATGCGACTGGCGCGAACCTTGAAATCGTGCCGGTGGATTCGGGAGAGTATACGCTTACGATGGAAAAGGGCGTTGGCATGAACGACAGTGCAGCCAGCAAATCCTGCATTGACACGACCTTTGCATCCTATAAGCAGGAAAAAACAGGGAACACAAAGTTCAACACGATCCTGTTCCCTTCGCCGAATCCGATAACGAAGGAAATCGTGACGAACCCGCTGACCGTAACCAGCGGCGCAGCGATGAAGGCAAACAGCACCTCGGCCTTTACCATGGTGCTGCCGGACAATACAAACGCGGTGTATTATGTTAATCACGACCCGAAGGCGGCTTGCTCATTTGGGGAATACCAAGCAAACGCCGCAATGGCCTATCTAGAAGAAAACTATTTTACCGCGGCAAAGGCAGACCTTATCAGCAAAAACGGAGAAGTTCTATTCCGCAGCACAAAAGCGTTGTCTGATATTACTGTACAGAACGGCAGCAAACTGGAAATCGAGACTTCTGCTGCCCTGAATCTTTCGTCAGACGGGCTGTGTATCCGCTCAGATGCGACGACGGTTACACTCAATGGCGCGGCGGTCGCGTTCAAACGGTCCGGCTCTTATATTCTGATTGGTAACTATACGGCCTATGAGCTGACGAACAAGAGCATCGATATCTCTGGAGCAGAATACCGTCTTGGTTTTACTTTAGCAACAGGACTTGAGACCACTGATGTAACGGCGTATGCGGCAGTGAAGGATGCGGACGGACGCGTCTTGCGGGTGTATACCGCGGACAAGGCCGTTGCAAAAGATGCTCCTGCTGTTTTCTCCATGCAGATTCCGAAAACGGCAGAAGACAACTGCATCGACCTTTATATTTGGGAGAGCAGCACACTAATCCCGCTGGTGGAAACCACAGGAAACCGGTTTTCCTGTAAATAATGAAAACATGTTACCGCTGTTGAATTTTCTATAATACGTTCAAAGTCATATATAAAAACAGTATCAGACTGAAAAGTCCGGTGCTGTTTTTTTCTTTTTGTAAACAGCATCGAAGGGATGATGTCAGTTCAAAGCGCTGTCGGACATGGTTTGTGAAATTTTCACACAGTTTTCATATTGCTGCCATCACGTTATCAAGGTCGCCCCTTACAATAAATCCGTAGAATGTAACAGAGAGGGGCAAAATGAATGTTTGAACAGGTGAAAACAAAATTTCATATGGTATTCAAACGCAAAGAGAAGAATGAAAAGAATCAAGCGGTAAAGCCTGCAAAAAAGCGCAGCAAAAAGCTGCGGAACAGTATCATTGCGGTGCTGGTCGTTGCGATTGCAGGAGGCGGCTATTTTGGCTATACGAAGCTGTTCGGTTCCAAAGCCTCGGCCTCCCAGCAAACAGCCGTTGCGACGAAGGGAAATATTACGAAAAGCATTGAGGGCAGCGGCACGGTGGAAGCAATCAACCAGTATGAGGTCACGTCGCTGGTCACAGGGGAAATCCTCACGGACCATTTTGAGGAAGGCCAGCTGATTAACAAGGGCGACCTGATGTACACCATCGATACGACTGAACTAAACAACAGCATCCAGAAGGCGCAGGCTTCTTTGGAAAAATCGCAGCTCTCCTATGAGCAGAGTGCGGATTCGCTGAACCACCTGACGGTCAGGGCGGGAGTCTCCGGCGTCATTACCGCTCTGTACGTGAAAAACGGCGACGATATCCAAAGCGGCGGCAAGGTGGCGGATATTGTCAATACCGATACGATGTGCCTGAAAATCAAGTTTAACGCAGCGGATGCACAGAATATCTATGCAGGGCAGAGCGCAACAGTGAACCTGGAAAATTCTTTTACCACGCTTTACGGAGAGGTCAAGAGCGTCAGTTCGGGTTCTCTGGTGAATGAGGACGGCGTTCCGGTAACCAATGTGGAAATATCGGTCCCGAACCCCGGCAGCATCGTTCCAGACGACCGGGCGACAGCCGTGATCGGCAGCTATGCCTGCAACGCGCCGGGAACCTTTGCCTACTATGACGAGGAAACCGTGACGGCAAAGACCTCCGGAGAAGTGACGGGCCTTACATACAAGGAGGGCGACGCAATCAAAAGCGGCGCGACGCTGATTCGCATCAGCAGCGATTCCGCCTCCAACAGCGCAAGGCAGAGCGCGCTTTCCGTTCAGGACGCACAGCTTGCTCTGCAAAGCCTGTATGACCAGATGGAGGACTATAACATAACCGCGCCGATTTCAGGCAAGGTCATCCAGAAAAACGCGAAGGCCGGAGAAAATTTGGATAAATCCAACAGCAACGCGACGGCAATGGCGATTATTGCGGATATGTCTACGCTGGTGTTTGAAATCAGTGTCGATGAACTGGATATTAAGAGCATTTCCGTCGGGCAGGAGGTACAGATAACCGCCGACGCGATTGAAGGAGAGACTTTTACCGGGTATGTCGATAACATCAGCATTGTCGGAACCGCGCAAAATGGGGTTACCTCGTATCCGGTTAAGGTCGTTATCAACGACGGCGAAGCCACAGGACTGATTCCGGGCATGAACGTCAATGCGCAAATCGTCATCGATTCACGGGAAAATGTCCTGACGGTTCCGCTTTCGGCCATCAGCAGGGGCAACCAGGTAACGGTCAAATCCTCCGGGAAGACAGAAGGCGAAACAGAAGTGCAGCAGGGCCGCCCGGAACAAGGCGGGGCGCCGGATGGAATGCCGCAGGGCGCGGACGGTGAGATGCCGCAGCTTCCGGATGGTGCATCGCCGGAGCAGGCCCAGGGAGAAGATGGCGCGGGGAGACAGCGCCCGTCCGGTGGAGGCGCACAAGGCTCGTCCGGCAGCAACGCCGCAAGAGGCGGACAGAATGCAAACACAAAAAGCAGTGTGCCTGACGGCTTCCGGACCGTGACTGTCGAAGTTGGCCTGAGTGATGACAATAACGTGGAAATCATTAGCGGCCTAAATGAGGGCGACATTGTTCTCCTTCCAGATAAAACGTCCAGCACGACCACGACGCAGCAGCAGGGCATGCCCGGCATGGGCGGCGGAATGCCTAGCGGAGGCGGTATGCCAGCTGGCGGCGGAATGCCTGCTGGAGGTGGTGGCGGAATGGCCGGCGGGGGCGGCGGACCGCGTTAAAACCGGAACAATCATCTAGGAAGGATATGGACGCGTTTATGATAGAACTGAAAGATATTTATAAAATTTATACGGACGGAGACGGCGGTAATGAAGTCCGGGCCCTGGACGGAATTTCCCTCCATGTGGACAAAGGGGAGTTCGTCGCAATCGTCGGGTCCTCCGGTTCCGGAAAATCCACCTGCATGAACATCATCGGCTGCCTGGATATTCCGACAAGCGGCTCCTATTATTTAAACGGCAACGATGTGAGCACACTCGACGAGTATTCGCTGGCACGGATCCGCAACAAGGAGCTGGGATTTGTTTTCCAGCAATATAATCTCATCAGCAAACTGAACATTCTGGAAAACGTGGAGCTGCCGCTCGTGTACCGCGGGGTGAAGTCGGACCAGAGGCGAAAGCTGGCGGTTGAGGCGCTCGACCGTGTCGGGCTTGCGGACCGGATTGATAAATTTCCGTCGCAGCTTTCCGGCGGCCAGCAGCAAAGGGTGTCTATCGCGCGGGCGCTGGCGGGCAATCCGCCTGTTATTCTGGCGGACGAACCTACTGGAGCGCTCGATTCTAAAACGGGTAAGGACGTTTTGGAATTTTTGCAGAAGCTGAACCGGGAAGGCACTTCCATCGTGCTGATTACGCATGACAACAGTATCGCGGCGCAGATTCGGCGCGTTGTACGGATTCAGGATGGGAAAATCGTGTCAGATACAGTCGGGGAGGCAAGCTATGGACATTAAACAAGCGTTTCTATTGGCAATTAAAAGCCTTTCCAGCAGCAAAATGCGTTCCTTTTTGACGATGCTGGGCATCATCATCGGCGTTGCGTCGGTCATCGTTCTGGTCAGTATTGTGGACGGCATGAGCAAGGATATGCTGGAGACCTTTGAGAGTATGGGGACAAACCTCATCAGCGTATCCATCCGGGGGCGCGGCGGGAACCGCACTGTGACGCCGGAACAGATGCAGGAGCTGGCAGATGAGAATCCCGACTGCATCGGCGCTGTGACGCCGACCATCAGCGTGGCGAGCGCCACGGCAAAATATGAGAGCAACAACACAACCACCAATGTGACCGGCGTGAATGAATACTATAAAGACATCAAAAATTCCGACGTGGAAACCGGACGTTTCCTGACTTATATGGATTGCGAATCGCGCCAACGGAACTGTGTGATTGGGACATATCTTGTGGAGGAACTATTCGACGGCGCGGACCCGCTTGGTCAGTCCATTAAAATTAACGGCTACAACTTTCAGGTGGTCGGCGTTCTGGAAGATAAACAGGGCGGGGAACAAGGGTCCAGCGACGACGTGATTTTAATTCCGTATACCGTCGCTCAGAAGCTGGCCGGAATGTTCATGGTCAGCAGCTACAACTTCAGCGCGACAAGCAAGGATACGGTCGATGCGGCGATGGAGGCCATCAGCAGCTTTCTGCTCAAGGTTTATTCAAATTCCAACGCATATAACGTCTACAACCAGGCGGAATCGCTGGAACAGGTGAACGAACTCACGGGAACCATGACCATGGTGCTGGTCGGTGTTGCGGGGATTTCCCTGCTGGTCGGCGGCATTGGCATTATGAACATTATGCTGGTCTCTGTAACGGAACGGACGAGGGAAATCGGAATCCGCAAATCTTTGGGGGCCACGCCGTGGGATATTATGAGCCAGTTTGTTGTGGAGGCTATCACAACCGGGGCGGTTGGCGGCGTCATGGGTATTTTGCTCGGGATAGCCGCCTCTTACGCAGTGACTTTCGCAGGAATGACGGTGTCGATTTCCATGACGGCAATTCTCATTGCGTTTTCTGTCTCCGTCATTATCGGCGTTACATTCGGGTATTTTCCGGCGAAGAAAGCCTCGAAACTGAACCCGATAGAAGCGCTGCGGTACGATTAATTTTGAAAATGCCAACAGGAGGAGAACAATGTTTAAGAAATGGATTGCAACGCTGCTGGCGGCCTGCCTGTGTCTGGCAGGCGGCGCGGCCTTTGCACAGGAATATAACGAAGAGAACGCCGTCGGCCTGATAAAGAGCCTCGGTATTATGAACGGATATCCGGACGGAAGTTTTGGGCTGGAGAATAACGTCACCCGCGCGGAGTTTACGAAAATCGCGGTTGCCGCGTCTTCCTACCGGAACTCCGTCGCGACTTCCATGACGGTTTCGCCGTTTCCGGATGTGCCGTACAGCCATTGGGCAGCGCCGTATATTAAGCTGGCAGTCACAAACAAGCTGATTACCGGCTATGCTGATGCGACCTTCCGGCCGGACAACGCTGTGACGTATGAGGAGGCGCTCACAATCGCCCTCAAGCTGCTTGGGTATACGGGTGAAGATTTTGGTTCCTCCTGGCCCTATGGGCAGATTGGGCTAGCGGAGAATCTTGGGCTGACTAAAAACATTACGCTTGGTGTCGGTGGCGTTATGACAAGAGGGGACGTGGTGAAGCTCCTGTTCAATACGCTGAACACCAAAAGCAAGGGCGGAAATTCCTATTACATCGAAACGCTGAATTATCAGGTCGTGGAGGACGTCATTCTGGTTGCGACCGCGCGGGAGGATTCCTCCGTCGGAAGCGGCAAGGTATACACGTCTGCCGGGACCTATAAAATCGACGATTCCTTCAGCTATGACGATATTGGGAAAAAAGGCGACCTCATATTGAAAAATTCAGATGAAGTGGTCATGTTCAATCCGTCAGCGCAAAACGTGGAGGCCTACAGCGTCTATCAGGTGCTTGCGGGAGATATTATGGTGTATTCCGGCGGACAAATGCAGGCGCTTGATATCGATACCGGTGTGACCACCTATAACAAGTCAGAGAAGACAACGCTGAAAAATGTGATGTCCGAGCTGGCGACCGGAGATGTGATTGAGGTGTACCGCAACGCGTCCGGTGTGGTGGATTACGCGTTTTTGTCTTTTGACAAAATGGTCGGCCCGGTCACAGTGGGAGCCGGCGGCTGGCAAACCGCTTTGGGCGTGACGGACGACAGCTCCATGACGTTGCTGCGGAATGGGCAGAAGGTGACGTCCAGCGCGATAGAAACCTATGACATCCTGTATTATTCCAAAGAACTTGCGACAGTATGGGCCTACAGTACAAAGGTGACGGGAATCTATGAAAGCGCGTCGCCGAACAAGGATTCCCTCACCAGCGTGACGGTTTCCGGCGTTAGCTATGAGATAGAATCCGCCGCGGCTATGAACGCTTTGTCGTCGACCGGCAGCTACCAGTACGGCGACACGGTTACGCTGCTTTTGGGCAGGGATGGCAAGGTCGCGGACGTGATGTCGAAAACCACAAACGAAACCTTTTATGGGTACCTGATCGGAACGGGAAAAAAGGATTACACCAACGCAAACGGCGATCCGTACAACGCCTACTACATCAAGGTGGTCCTGCCGAGCGGAGAAGCCTATGAGTATACAGCCAAGCAGAACTATGAAAATTATATCAACCAGGTCGTGCGGGTTACGTTTGAAGACGGAGTTGCAAAGGCGGCCTATTACCAGTCGTCAACCGATGTGTCTGGAAAAATCAGCGCATCCAGCAGGAAGCTGGGGGAAAAACAGTTTGCCAAGGACGCGAAGATTCTGGATGTCAATTCGACGGACAGCACGACGGGTGGCCAGTATACCAGCGTGTTTTTGCAGCGGCTGGACGGAATTTCGCTTTCGTCACGAGATATTCTGTACATCGGAATGAATGACGATAAACAAATTACAGAGTTGATTTTAAACAATATTACGGGCGATACCTTCCAGTACGGAATTGTGATTTCCGCGCCCAAACTCTCAGAAAATTCAGTTGGGGGCAGTTATACGCTGGATGTCGCGGGAACGACGCAGACCATCTCGTCCAACGCGACCTACTCTGTTTCCTCCGGCTCTCCGGCAAAATTCAATCTAAATGGGAATAAAATAAATGGCATGACCAGGCTGGTGAAACTGGAAGGAACGGTGAAATCCCTGACAGAAACGACGCTGCAAATCAAAGGCGGAAACACCTATAAGCTGAGCGATTCAGTGCTGGTTTATAAAAAGACGGGCTATAACCAATACCTCATCATTCCGTTGAGCAAGGTCGTCGGTTCAGATAAATATACCATTACCCCTTACTACGATAAGGAGGAAACCTATGGCGGCAGAATCAGGGTGTTGATTGCGGCAGAAACCTAAACCGCCGCGGGAAGGAGCATGCGGCATGAAAAATATATTATTCGCCTCCAACCGCTCCCTGGCGGGAAAAAGAATTGAGGAGGCGTTGGAGGAGACGGAGCATCTCATACAGGTCAGGGATGCGGAAGGGGCGGAAGCGTTCATTTCACATGCGCTTCCAAACGTGAACCTGGTCATTCTCGACGATGATTTGCCGGAAAACGGCGGACAGAAGGCGCTTGGGCAGATTCGGCGTCAGACTGCAGAAATTCCGGTTATCATGATTAGTGAAAGCAATAACAGTGAAAAAGTGTTGAAAAGCTTTGAATTGGGAGCAGATGACTACATTGCGTTTCCCATCAGTGCCGCCCTGCTGAAGGCAAGAATACGGGCGGTTATGAAACGGGTTTATCAGGACGCGAATTAGGAGGCAAAATAGAAAACTCCCGCCGTGGCCACGGCGGGAGTTTTTTCCGGAAAAACACTGAACCTTATTCCGGACGCGGGGTTATGCGTTTGTGGCCGTTCCTTCCGGTTTTGGCAGAACAATCGTATAGAGCATATTTGCCCCCAGGTCCGTCGTGCTGACACAGGACGGAACGCCGGAACTGCTTAGAAGTGCAGAAATCTGTTCAATGGTATTGGTTAGAATTTTCACATTGCGCAGGGAACATGCGCCGAACTGCAGCTTTCCCGCACTGCGGTTTAAGACCTTGTCGATGTAGCTTTCGGTTTTTGCCACGTCAAATCCACGGCTGACGACGACATCCACGACCTCCTCCTGTAAGGCAGGGTCCTTCAGACGGAGCAGTGCGTTTGCATGAAATTCTGAAAGATTATGCAGCAGCAGCTTTTGAATGACGATGGGAGGCAGAGTTAATATCCGAAGCTTATTTTCCAGTTCGTACGGGTTTTTTCCAAGCTGCCGTGCAACGGTCTGGACGGACATCCCGCATTTATTGACGAGATTTTCATAACCGCGTGCTTCCTCCACAAAATTCAGGTTTGTGCGCTGGGTGTTTTCCGTCATATTCATAAGCAGAGAGGAGGAGTAGTCCAGCTTGCATAAAATAGCGGGAATGGTTTTCAGTCCCGCCAGCCGCCCGGCGCGCAGGCGGCGTTCGCCGGCTATCAGTTCATATTCGCCGCTGTCGGTATGACGGACGATGACTGGCTGCACAACGCCGTGCTGCTTGATGGAGTAGGAGAGCTCCCACAGCTCGCTGTCGTCAAAGAGCTGCCGCGCCCTGTCCGGGTTGGAATGGATGGACTCGATTGGCAGGTTCAGAATCTGTTGGCCTCTTTCCCGCTTGTTGGCGGTATATTCTTCTAAAAATGACACGCTTTGCAAAGTAATTCCCTCCAAATATAGTTTTTTTCGGTTGTTTTGACAAGGCAAATCTTTCAATAACCAAATTATACCATAATCTATCGAAAAGGGAAGAAAAACCGTTTTACAAAAATCCCCACTATTTTTATGTTTCGAAAGAAACACCGATTATTCGATAAATAAAAAGAAGGCATTTTGGAAAATGCTTTCTTTTTATTGGTTTTGCTGTCGAAATGTTTTTTTGTCAACTGCCTTTGTCAGCCGTCGAATTTTCCGGCGGCACTGTGAAAAACAGCATATTCCGAGAGAAGCTTGAGGAATTTGTATTCCTTTGACTTACAATGTGTATCAATTTCTATGCCGGTTGGCATATGGGAGCCTCGTCATTCTCGGAGCACGTCACAAAAAGGGGTTGCAGCATTTTTGCTGCAACCCCTTTTGGACTAGACGAAAGATGATGCGGAAAGAACAGATATAAATTCTTCTCCGAACGCGTCATTTGTCGGATTTCGCCGTAATTTTTAACTTGTTTTGAGAATTTCAATCTGCAAAAACGCACTTTTTCAACGAAAGCTTATTTTGTGCGGACTGTGCATTTTGCTAAGCCCTTCTTATTTGATGAACAGAAAATAGAGAAGGACTGCGGCGCCAAGAATGATGCGGTAATATCCAAACGCTTTAAAATCATGCTTTTTAATGTATCCCAGCAGAAACTTAATGGCAAGTACCGAAACCAGAAACGCAACTATCATTCCGGTTAAGAGAACGGATATCTCCGGCCCGGTGAAATGGAAACCGTATTTTACCATGTCCAGCGCGCTGGCCCCAAACATAATCGGGATGGCAAGGAAAAACGAATACTCCGCCGCGACATAGCGGGAGGTTCCCAGAAAAACCGCGCCTAAAATCGTTGAGCCGGAACGCGAGGTGCCGGGAATCAGCGCGAGAATCTGGAAAATGCCAATGAAAAGTGCCGTTTTGTAATCCAACTCATCAAAATTATTAATGCGGGGCTTTTTGTGGCGGTTTTCCAAAATAATGAACAAAATGCCGTAAACAATCAGGGCAACCGCAATCGGAATCGGCTTGTAAAAGGTATCCTTAATTGGTCCCTCGAACAGCACGCCCACGATTCCTGCCGGAATGACGCCAACTAGCACCTTGAGCCAGAGGGAGATGGTGTCCTTCTTCTCTTTCTCTGTCTTTCTCGGTGAGAAGGGGTTCAGCTTGTGGAAAAAGAGAACAACGACAGCCAGAATGGAACCAAACTGGATGACGACCAGAAACAGGTCCATAAATTCCGGAGATACGTTCATTTTAATAAATTGGTCGGCCAGAATCATATGGCCGGTGCTGCTGATTGGCAGCCATTCCGTAATCCCTTGAATGATGCCGATGATTGCCGCCTTTAAGAGTTCCAACAGTTGCATAATTTCTCTCCTAACTTGATTGTTTTCAAATGGATACCGCTGGCGCGGTCCGGATTGATGATTTTTTTATTGTATCATGAAATGGCGTATAAATCAATGAAAAAAACAGGGGAATACGACCGGCGCATGTCTGACTTGGAAAAAATCGGTATATAGTCTGAACATACTCTGGCTGTCAATTCCAAATGCCGCCGGAATCAGCCCTTGCTTTTTCCGGCTTTTCTTCGCAGTTTTAAAACAATCCCGCGTGGCTCCGCTGCGGATTGAAACAGCCGCACTGCATATGCGGCCCTCTCCTTCAGCGGCAGCGGCTCCGTTTTCTCTGCCAGCTGTGACATAATCGTTTTGATATCGTCCAGCTCCAAAAGATTAACAGCAACACAGAAGAACGTTTTTCGCCGTCCGTCATTATAGTTTGCGAGAAGATAGTTCAAAATTTCAATTTTTTCTTCCAGCTCAAGCTGATAGTTGTCAATTCCGGTTTCCTGTGCTTTTGCCAAATCTCTCTGCCGGTTGTGGTGCGTAATGAATGAATCGTACTCGTCCAGGCTGTCATAGGTCTCGCAGGGATATGCAGGGCATTGAAAACAGTATTCGATTCCGCCGTGCCGCAGACTGCACCTTGCGGTTGCGCAGGGCTGATTCCCTTTCCCTCCGCCGCATCCGGGACAATAGCCGTCCAAACGCATGGGGCAAAGCCCGCAGTTCAGTCCGCAGAGCGAAAACAGCGGATTGCTTCTGTTGAAATCCTTCATAAACATGTTCCTCCGTACGCAGCAGGGAGGCTGGCCCGGCCGCCCTAAATAACAGGAAAATCATTCAACGTTTTCAGCGGGGATTGTAGTCCCGTTGACAGTGTGTCCC
>CABSKZ010000049.1 GCA_902478395.1 uncultured Eubacteriales bacterium
GTCTTTCTTTATATTTAATATCCGGTTTTTTACGGATAATGCCCAGCCCGGAACATGGTACATCTAAAAGAACTTTATCGGCGGTTCCCTCGAATTCCGGCTGAAATACCGATGCGTCCAGCGGTTTTGTCTGAATGATCCTGATGCCCAGCCTGGCAGCGGCTTTCCGCACGAGAGACAGCCGTTTTTCGTAGCAGTCAAACGCCCAAACCGTCCCACGGTTTTCCATCAGCTCCGCTATGTGCGTCGTTTTTCCGCCCGGCGCAGCGCACATATCCAGCACCGTGTCACCCGGCGCCGGTGCAAGAGCAAGCGCGGCAAGCTGGGAGCTTTCCCCCTGTACGGTGAACAGCCCCTCCCTGTAGGCGGAAAGGGCTTCTATCCCGCTTCCCCCTTCCAGCACAACGCCATATTCCGACAGTCCGGATTCTTTCGCCGCCGTCCCCTCCTGTCTGAGGCGCTCAATAAGCGCTTCACGCGTCGTTTTCAGCGGGTTTGACCGAAGTGAAATTGCTGGCGTCTGGTTGTTCGCCGCAAGCAGTTCCTCCGCGAAAGACTGTCCAAATGTATCTAAATAAAAATCAACCAATTCTATGGGATGCGAATACCGGACACTGAGGTACTCCGCTAAACCGGCTTCCCTATCCGGATACCGGATCGCACCACTCCGGGCGACATTGCGCAGAACCGCGTTAACGAATCCACTCGAGGCGTTGTGTCCATACCGTTTTGCCAGTTTTACACTCTCGTTTACCGCAGCGCTGACTGGAATTTTATCCATAAACTTCAACTGGTATACACCCAGGCGCAGAATGTTCAGAATATAGGGCGAAAGCTTGCGCATTTTCACTTTTGAAAAGGAGGAAATAATAAAATCGAGCGTGATTTTATGCGTAATAACACCAAACGACAATTCCTTCACTAGCGCTCTGTCTTCGCGGGAAAGCGTTTGCTTCACCAGCTGGTTCTGAAAGACGATGTTCAAATAGCCGCCCTCCTCCAGCACGCCGTATACAATTTTCAAAGCCGTTTCCCGCGCGCTCGCCATGATTCCCTCCTGAAGCCTGTAAAAACAGGCTGTCTGCAAAATAAAAGATTCTTTAAAAGTATATTCTCCAAATATTAGTCAGCGCGCTTCACTGTCTTTCATTTCTAAAAGTTTCAGCGCATTTTTGTATAAGATTGCGTCCTTCTCCTCAGGCTTAAGCGGCAAGCTCTGAATAGCCCGGATATCGCTGCCAAAATTCCCCCAAGGGAAATCGGTCGCGAACAATACTTTTCCGGTTCCATGCGCTTGTATCATTTTTTCCAGCCGTCCCGGCTTCATATAAGATGCGGCGCAGGAGGTATCCAGATAAATGTCCTTTCCGAGCAAATACTGTTCCACCGCGTCCCACCGCTGAAAACCGCCCATATGCGCCAGCACGACTTTTTCCCCGGCAAACAGCCCCAGCACGTTCGCCGTGCGTTCCGGCTCTGCGTGGACCGGGTTGGGCAGCCCAATATCCAAGCCGGCATGGAACAGCAGAATGAAGCCCTTTTTTAAAATATATTCATAAATTGGCTGCATCCGTGCTTCGTCGATATAAAAATCCTGATAATCCGGGTGCAGCTTGATCCCCTTAATCCCATTATCCGCAAGCCTGTCCAGTTCATAGCGCCAATCACAATCCGGATGGACGCTTCCAAATGGGATCAGCTTCGGTTCTTGCATCAGTTCAATCGCAAAATCGTTGACATGCGCTGTCTGCTTCGCGTTGGTTGCAATGTTCTGCACCACCGCCATATCGGCTCCGCCTGCCGCCATTTTATGAAGGGTATCGGCACAGGTCCCGTTCCCCTCCGGTTTCAAGCCGGATCGCCTTGCAAGGGTTCCCACCGCGCCTTCCGCCAGCTTATCTGGAAACATATGAATATGAAAGTCGATTACCATGGTTTCGCCTCTGTTAATTGAAATTATGCTTGATGCGCCTGTTCCAGCGAATATTTCTGTTCAAAATCGCGGTACATCAACGCGTACTCCCGCGGGTTTTCCTTCATAAATGCCTTCGGATCCTTGTGCGGGTCAAAATTCGGTTTTGTGCTCATCAGTTGTTCTACACTCGTCGCGATATTTGCGCAGTGGTCGGAGATCCGCTCCAGATTCCCCGCCATGTCCAGAAAGACGATCGCCGCGTCAAATGTGCAGCTCTGCTTTGTTATCCGTTCCATATGGCGCATCCGCAGCCGTTGGCGCATCTCATCCACAACGTTCTCGTAGGTCGCGATTTGGTGCGCCCGCTCCAAACTCCGTTCTTGGTAACATAGAATGGACAATTGCAGAATTTCATTGACCGCGTCGAACATAATTTGAAGCTCTTTTCTGGCCGAGGCAGAAAATTGGATATTATCGTCGATACACCGCGTCGCGATAGAATACAGGTTCTGGCAACGGTCGCCAATCCGCTCAATGTCAATCAGCACATGGAACAGACTGGATGTCAGCTTGCTGTCCATAGGGCTTAAATCTTCATCCACTATCTTCATCAGATAGTGCGTAATTTTGGACTCATACTGGTCTATTTTGTTTTCGTTATCCTTCAGCTCCAGTTCTCCTGTCAAATCGCCATTCACCATAGCGTTCCTGCAAATGCCGAAATTCACAGCCGCCAGATTCGCCATATTGATGGTTTCCTTAACCGCTTGATTTACCGCAAGGGGCGGATTTGCCAAAAAGCGGCTGTCAAGAATATCCTCCTCAGCTTCCTCGTCTTGTGCCGGATCCTTCACAATATGATCCGCAAGCTTAACCAACTGTTTGGAGAACGGGAGCAGAATCAACGTATTTACGATATTGAACACGAGATGGAAATTTGCGATTCCGCTTTTATAGATGGGGCTGTCCCAAAATGGAATGAATTTATGCAGGCTGTAGAGTAGTATCAAAAAAAAGACGGTACCGATAACGTTAAACGCAAGGTGGATAACCGCCGCACGTTTGGCGTTCCTGCTTGCGCCCACGCTGGATAGAATCGCCGTGACACACGTCCCGATATTCTGGCCTAGAATAATCGGCGCGGCAGAGGCAAAGGTTACGCTTCCCGTCGAGGTTGCCGCCTGCAAAATTCCAATAGACGCGCTGGAGGACTGGATAATCGCCGTTACCGCCATCCCTGCCAAAACGCCGAGAATCGGGTTGGTCAGCGTCTGGAACATCATCGTAAACTGCGGCATGTCCCGCAGGACGCTTACTGCGCTCTCCATCGTACTCATTCCGACAAAAATCATACCAAAGCCCGTCAGGATGTTCCCGGCATAATAATAAGATTTTTTCTTGCTGAACATAATAAAAAATACGCCGACGGCAATTAAAATCGGTGCGAAATTCGCCGGTTTGATAATCGCCAGATACCAGGCGTTCCCGCTGATATCAGACAGGCTCAAAAGCTGTGCCGTCACGGTTGTTCCGATGTTCGCGCCCATAATGACGCCGACCGTCTGCGCCAGCTTCATGATTCCGGCATTCACAAACCCGATGACCATAACCGTCGTCGCAGAAGATGACTGTATCAGTCCCGTTACGAGCGCACCCGCAAGCACGCCCTTGAACAGGTTCCCTGTCATCTTTTCTATGATACCGCTCATCCGGTCTCCAGCGGCCTTTTCAAGCCCGTCACTCATGATATTCATGCCAAATAAAAATAAACCCAAACCGCCGAGCAAAGTAACCAGCATAGTAGCCCACTGTGAAATGCTCATCTTCCGTATCCCTCCGTCAAATCTGTCCCGGAGGGAGCCCGCAGACTCCCCCGGAAACCTTTAATCTCAATTATACGCTGTAGATCAGGTCGCTGTAGGTGGGAATCGGCCAGTATTCCTTATCTACGATCACTTCCGTCGCGTCCACAAATCTGCGGACTTCCTCCATTGCCGTTTTCACATGGTCTCTGGCAAACTCCGCCTGTGCGACGAAATCGCTTTCATCAATTCCCGCCGCCTTCTCCATCACCTTTTCAAGCTTTTTCACGCTCTTGCTCATGCTTGAGAGGTTCCCAGCCAGCTTCCGCAGCAATTCCTCATTTGCGGCCGTATCGATGTTACAGCCGGTTGCTTTCAGGTTCAGAATGGATTTCGCAATCGAATCTTCGTAACGGATGCATGCAGGGATAATCTGGCGGTTGCACATTTCCAGCATGGTGTGTGCTTCGATGGTATTGATTTTGATGTATTTCTCCATCTTAATTTCATAGCGTGCAATCAGCTCCGTTTTGGAGTAGACATGATGCTTTTCAAACATTTCAATGGATTTGTCGTAAATAAACGCACGGTAGGAATCGACGGAATTGTTAATATTCGGCAGGCCGCGTTTTTCCGCCTCCTCGATCCATTCGTCGCAATAGCCGTTCCCGTTAAATATGATGCGTTTATGCTTTTTCACAATTTCTTTCAGCGTTTCGGAAAGCTCCGCTTTAAAGTCCTTCGCGCATTCCAGTCTGTCTGCGATTTCGCAAAGCGCGTCCGCCACAACGGTGTTAAGCACTGTGTTCGGCCCCGCTACCGATGCGGAGGAAGGAACCATGCGGAACTCAAACTTGTTTCCGGTGAACGCGAACGGTGAGGTCCGGTTCCGGTCAGTTGTGTCAGTCTGAAAATCCGGCAGCGTCGGAACGCCAACGTCCAAAACACCGCTGAACTTACATTCCTTCTTCACGCCCGCCTCTACCTCTTCGAGCACCTCTGTCAGCTCGTCTCCGAGGAAAATCGAAATAATCGCCGGCGGTGCCTCCTGCGCTCCCAGACGGTAGTCGTTTCCCGCATTTGCCGCGGACGCCCGGATCAACTCTGCATGTTCATCGATTGCTTTAATAACCGCACAGAGAAATACCAAAAACTGCGCATTTTCCCGCGGGGTTTTGCCAGGATTCAAAAGATTTGTGCCGTCCAGTTTATTAATAGACCAGTTGTTGTGCTTTCCGCTGCCGTTGATGCCCGCAAACGGCTTTTCATGCAGCAGGCAGGCCATTCCGTGGCGGTCGGCAATCTTTTTCATCAGCTCCATGGTTATCTGATTATGATCGGTCGCAATATTGACTGTACAGAAAATCGGCGCAAGCTCATGCTGGGCGGGCGCGACCTCGTTGCGCTTCGTTTTTGCCGCAACCCCGACCTTCCAAAGCTCGTAGTCAAGCTCTTTCATAAAGGCCGCTACGCGCTCCTTGAGCGTACCGAAATAGTGGTCGTCCATTTCCTGCGTTTTCGGCGGTTTCGCACCGAACAGCGTCCGCCCGGTAAAGACCAAATCAGCACGCTTTTTAAACATTTCCTTATCTACAAGGAAGTATTCCTGTTCCGGCCCACAAGAGATGGTCACCCGGTTTGTCTCCTCGTCCCCAAACAATCTCAGGATACGGACAGCCTGTTTGGAGATTGCCTCGACAGAACGCAAAAGCGGCGTCTTTTTATCAAGCGCCTCTCCGTTATAGGAGCAGAATGCCGTTGGGATGCACAGCGTCAGTCCGCTGGAGTCCTGCTTCAAAAATGCGGGCGAGGTACAGTCCCACGCGGTGTATCCACGCGCTTCAAAAGTGGCGCGCAGGCCGCCCGAAGGGAAGGAGGACGCGTCCGGTTCGCCCTTAATCAGCTCCTTACCGGAAAACTCCGCAAGGCCTTTTGTCCCGTCGAAGGATATATTCAAAAACGAATCGTGCTTCTCCGCGGTAAAGCCATTCAGCGGCTGGAACCAGTGCGTGTAATGGGTTGCGCCATGTTCGAGTGCCCATTCTTTCATCGCATGCGCTACGACCTCCGCAACGCGGAGCTCCAAATGCCGCCCTTCTTCAATGGTCTTTTTCAGCGCTTTATAGGTTTCCTTCGGAAGCTTTTCCCGCATCGTGGTGTCATTGAATACATGGCACCCGAAAACCTCCGTCAAATCCACGTCATAACAACCACATTCCTGTTTAGACATTCCATCCTCCATTTCTCCGCTCTGTATCTATCATCTATTGCGGATTCTATGTAAATTCATGGTTAACCCCCTGTTAACCCATAATAAATTATACCTGTATGAGGGCCGTTTCGCAACAAAAAAATCAAAAAATGCCGCAAATTCTTCTAAATGCACAAAAGAGATTTCTCAAATCAGACAAAATTAGATAAATTGTTGTCCCTTTTCATCCATAATTTGACTCCGGTGGATATCATAATCGTCAATGGAAAATCCCGGTATATATGTTTCCATCGCAGCGAGAACAATGTCTGGCTTCAGGTTGGCCTTGCTTCCGGCGGAAAGCACCATGGTTAAACTCTGCTTCCCCGCCGCTTCCCCATTCAGCCGGATGAGCCGGATATCCTCTTTAATATTTACGCAGCGGACCGCCCGTTTAGACTTCTTCTCCATTTCAATTTCATTCCTGCCGAGAAACGCGTCTAGCATTTCCTGTGTCAGCGGTGTCCCTGCAAAAGTAATCCGGTACTCCGCAAGAGCGATATCACTCAGTTTCCGCACCCCAGGCACCACCTGTGTTCCGGCCAGAATCCGCACGCCTAGCGGCATACACCGGTTCAGCCTTTTTAAAAGCTCTTTCAACTCCACTTCCTGGTGAAAATCCGCCTCAATATATTCACATTCACTTGTTACCCCTACAGAAAGCGGCAGGCCGATGGACATTTTCGGATGCGGATTGAACCCCTCCGAATAGGCAAGCGGAAGCTCCGCCCGTTTGAATGCGCGGGTAAACAGCCGGACCAAATCGAGGTGGGATACATATTTGGTTTCCCCTTCTTTCGAAAACTGCAGCCTGTATTTAACCACAATACCCACCTCCAAATCCTGGTATGATACCACAGCCGCCGCATTTTTCACGGCAGTTCGGCGTAATCTCCCCGCGCTTGGCCCGTTCGTTTTCGTTTATTAAAAACTGCTTAGTGACCCCCACGTCGATATGATCCCACGGCAGGACTTCCTCATATTCCCGCTCGCGGAAATTGTAGAAGTCAGGATCAATGCCCGTTTGTTTAAAGGCTTCCATCCAGACGTCATAATTGAAAAATTCATGCCACCCGTCGAACTTTGCGCCGAGCTTCTGCGCCGCGAGCAGCACCTTTGACAAACGGCGGTCTCCGCGCGCAAAAACCCCCTCCATAACCGACAGCTTCGCATCGTGCCAGTTATACGAAATGTGCCGATCTTTTATTTCGCCCTTCAACATGGTTTGCTTCTCCATCAGCGTTTCCACATTGTTTTGCTTGACCCACTGAAACGGTGTAAATGGCTTCGGCACAAAGGAAGATGTGCTGACCGTGACCTTCAGGTTCCGGTTCCGTCCCTCCTTCGGCGTTTCGTAATACGCCTTGACCACTTTCTGCGCCAAATCTGCGATTCCCGCCACATCCTCCGGCGTTTCCGTGGGCAGCCCAATCATAAAATACAGCTTCACACCGCCGTAGCCTCCGCCAAAGGCCATGGTCACTGCGTGAATCAAATCCTCTTCCTGAATTCCCTTATTAATCACATCTCTGAGCCGCTGCGTTCCGGCCTCCGGCGCAAAGGTCAAGCCGCTTTTCCGTACCTTTTGAACCTTCTGCATCAAATCCAGCGAAAAGCTGTCCAGCCGGAGAGACGGCAGGCTCAGGCTGATTTTCTTTTCCTCGGTCAGTGCAAGCAGGCCCGCCGTCAGTTCTTCCAGCTGGGTGTAGTCGCTCGTGCTGAGGCTGGAAAGAGAAATTTCCTCATAGCCGGTATTCTGAATCAGCTTTTCCGCTAATTCTAAAAGCCGCCCGGTATCGCGTTCCCGCACCGGACGGTAAATGATACCGGCCTGGCAAAAACGGCACCCGCGGATACAGCCGCGAAACACCTCCAGCATAATCCTGTCGTGTACGATTTCCATAAACGGAACAATGATATTGTCCGGATAATAGACATGATCCATATCTTTAATAATTCGCTTTTTTATTTTCTCCGGCGCATCCGGATGATTCGGGAGAAAGCTTTGGATTGTGCCGTCCTCATGATAGGCCACATCGTAAAACTGCGGCACATAGACCCCTTCCACCGCCAAAAGCTGTTCTAGAAAACACTTCCGCGGTGCGCCGCTTTTCTTCCACGACCGGTAAAGCTCCATGACCTCAAGCATGACCTCTTCCCCTTCTCCGAGCATAAAGAAGTCAATAAAATCCGCTATCGGTTCCGGATTGTAGGCACACGGGCCGCCGGCACAAACAAACGGCATCCCCTCCGTACGTTCCGCGGAAAGTGCCGGAATCCCCGCCAAATCCAGCATATTTACGATATTGGTATAACTCATTTCATATTGCAGCGTAAATCCGGCAAAATCAAACTCCCGGACCGGAGTTTTGGTTTCCAATGAAAACAAGGGAATATCCTGCCCACGCATCTGCTCCTCCATGTCCACCCACGGTGCAAAGACGCGTTCGCAAAAAATTCCCTCCTGTTCATTTAACAGATGGTATAAAATTTTCATGCCGAGATGGGACATCCCGACCTCATATACATCCGGAAAACAAAACGCAAACCGGATATCCACCCCGTTGACGTCCTTATGTACACTTCCCCACTCGCTGCCGATGTAGCGCGTCGGCTTCTGTACCTTTTTTAAAATACTGTCCAAATTCATGTTGTTCCTCATTTCTATTTGCCTAAAATCATATTTAAATAAGTCAGGGAATAAAAGTCCCTGTCAATGTGTTCTCTCATAAAATGCTCAATGTGTGCTTCAAGTTCCTCCAATGCTGCATCAGAAAGCTGGAATGCAAACGCTTTTTTATCCTCGCTGTACACGATAAAGCGCAGCGCTATCAGGCATGGTTCGCTGAGCGGATATACCTGCCGGGCGGTGTTTTGGCATTCCCCGCATAAAAGTCCGCCAGCCTGTGGGGAGATATAATCCACATGCTCCGTATCCCCGCAGGAAACACAGCACTCGAGCTGCGGCGCAAGTCCGCTGTAACAGAGCAGCTTCAGCTCGTACACATTTTTGACGAGCCGCAGGTTCCGGTCCGAGTTCGCCAACAGATAAAAGGTGTTAAGCAGCAGCGACAGCAAACGCGCATCCGCAATGGTTTCTTTCACCGTATATGCGGTGAGGTCCGCGATGTATGTAGCGAACGCAATGCGTTCGATATTGGTCGACAGGTTATAAAAGCTTTCCAAAAGCTCGCACGACCTGACGCGGTAAATGTCTTTTCCCTTCAGCAAAATGAACTCGCTGTAAGAAAAGAGTGCCGTTCCCGCTGAAAATTTGTTTTTATAGCTCTTTACCCCCTTGGCGGATGCCTGCACCACACCAAGCTCACTTGTAAAAACGGTGAGGATAACATCGTTATCCCCCACCGCCGTCCGCTTCAACACGACTCCATTCACTTTTATCAACGCCATATGCCCACCACTACTTCTGTTCCTCTGCTGCCTGCGTTCCCACAAGCTCTTTATACAATAAATATTCTTCAATACTGCCGGTTTTCATAAACAGTTCCCACGCCACATTTTCATACATACCCATTCCACCTTCACAAATTATTTTGATTCAGCTGCAAATTTACTTTTACCCCTGTTATTATTTTTGCATGTTTCGGAATGGAATATACTTTGAATATTTTTATTTTACACTTTCAAATTTTCATTACTCGTTCATATCATAACCAAAGTTTTTTATCATTGTGCTGCGGTTGCGCCAGTCGTCCTTTACTTTAACCCAAAGCTCCAAAAACACCTTTTTATCCAACATTTTCTCCATGTCCTCGCGGGCGAGCTGGCCGACTTTTTTCAGCATTTCACCGTTTTTGCCAATGATGATTCCCTTGTGGCTGGATTTCTCACAATAGATGGTCGCCTGAATCTCCACGACATTTTCTTTCTCTTTCATTTTATAAATTTCAATCGCGATGCCGTGCGGAACTTCTTTATCCAGATTGCGGAGCAGCTTTTCCCGGATGATTTCCGCCGCCAGCTGGCGTTCCGGCTGGTCTGTCACCATATCGTCCGGATAAAACATCGGCCCTTCCGGAATAAACTTCAACAGCTCCTTTTTAATTTCTTCCACACCATCGTTACGTTTTGCACTGATAGGAATCACCGCTTCGAACGGAAATTCCTCCATATATTTCGCAATAATCGAAAGCAGCAGTTCCCGCTTAATTTTGTCAATTTTATTGATAACGAGAATCACCGGACTGCCACATTTTTTCAGGTCGTCAATGATATTCTTCTCTGTCATGCCCACGTTGTCAATCGGCTCCACCAGAAACAAAACCGCGTCCACATCCCGCATTGCTTCACTTGCCGATTTTACCATAAACTCGCCCAACTTAGTCATAGGGGCGTGGATACCCGGCGTGTCTGTAAACACAATTTGCAGATTTTCCTCATTTAATATGCCAAGTATATTGTTCCGCGTCGTCTGCGGTTTACTGGAGATAATCGCTATCTTTTCGCCCACCAGCCTGTTTAAGAGGGTAGATTTCCCCACGTTTGGTCTGCCAATTATACTGACAAAACCCGATTTAAAAATTCCCAACCTTACACCCTCTTCCCTTTCAATAATACAGTCAGTCCAAACTTCGGCAAATCCATCATGCGGCCAATTCTGGACGGCTGTTTCAGCAGTCGGTACAGCCACTCCAGCCCAAGCTTCTGAAAGCTCTCCGGCGCGCGCTCCGCCACCCCGGCAAAGACGTCAAGACTTCCGCCGATGCCCATACAGACCTTCGCGGCAAGTTCATTTTTATATTGATAAATCCAATTTTCCTGTTTCTGTGCACCGAGACACACAAACAGAACATCCGGTTTCTTTTCCTGGATATCAGCCAATATCAGTTTTTCTTTTTCCGCATCAAAATATCCGTCCGAACAGCCGATTATGCGTAAACCGGGATATTTTTTTTGCAGATTTTCCTTTGCCTGTTCTGCAACACCTGGCTTGCCCCCGAAAAAATAGAAGCTGATGCTGCCATCTGTTGCCTTTTCAATCAGCTTCGTCGCAAGATCGAAGCCTCCCACGCGTTCCGCAAGCGGATCTTTCACGATTCTGGAGGCATAAACCACACCGATGCCGTCCGGCGTAATCAAATCGGCAGTATTGAGTACATCCCGGAACGCCTGATTCCGGTACGCCTGCATGATAATCTCGGAATTTGGCGTATAGACGGCATGTGCCTTATCTTCTTTCAGAAACTCCAAAATTCGATTCAGCGCCTGCTCCATGTCAACCTTGTCGACCTGCACGCCCAAAATATCAACCTTATTCAAGTTCTACACTCCTATATGTTATTCTAATTCCGTTACCCTTCCATACTTGTCCATATACAGCACCTGTGCATTTTCCGCGTCGTAGTCCGCTCCCTCCAGCACCGGAGTGACAAGTTTGATGCCAATATTACGGCTCTGTGCGCGAACCGCTCCCGTAAGGGACCAATCGGCCCCGAACACACTTTTTACATGGTCCTTATAATAGCTAACCTGCTGCGTTGACGGTTCCTGCTGCAGAATGACCACGGCCTTTTTTTCTCCCGCCAGCACCTCCTCATCAAGCGCTGAAACCACCGTCTGCACCAACTGAACATCCTGCTGGCTCACCCGCCTGTAGGTACTATATTCATTGAAATTCGCGGCGATAAATACCAGTGCCAGCACACCTATTACCACACTTTTGACCATCCGGTTCCGGAAGACAAACGCAAAAACAGGCTCCAGCATTAACGCCAGCCCAACCAGTGAGACAAACACCGAACGGTAGGTCAACCAAACATCGCTGACTAACAAATTCGGGGCGAGCGGAGCAAAAAACAGTACCAGCCCGCCAAGAAACATCCACCTATTTGTCTTTTTTGAATCATGATAATAAGAATAGGCTCCAAGTAAAATTGCCACAGTTAGCATAAGCAGCAGGCAGACATAGCTGAATACGCCGCCGTTCAGCAACAGCTTGAACCCTTCCGCACAGCCCTTCCCGACTACGTTAAATGTCCCTGCCGTCAGGATATAAAACAGTTGTCCCAGAAAGTCCGCTATTCTGCCGGGCAGTCCGCTTAGCGAAAAACCGCTCGCACGGCTGCCCATTGCACCGATTCCCGCCGCCAGCTTATAATATATGGCCATAAGGGCAAGGCTGAACACCGGCACGCTAACCGCCAGATACTTCCGGTTGAGCCGTTTCCTGTTTAGATACAGGATGTAGGCCGTCGCAACAAATCCAAAAACCAATACAGGCTCATAAAAGCAAAATGAAGCAAGATTTAATATACCGTAAAGTATCAGTAAAACAAGCTTATCCCGCTTACAATACTCCGTCAGACAGTAAAGGCTTAATGAAACCAGAAACATACCCACGACAATCCTGGTAGATGCGGAAACCCAATAGGTCGCCTCCGACCCCAGCGGAAACAGCAGGTAAATCAAATAAAACATCGGGCTGAGGCGGATTCCACAGTTGTCCAGTACCTTGCCAAATAAAAAGCCGCTTAGTGCATGCAGAACCGTAATGACGGCAAGTGCAAAGCTCATCCCATTCCAAAACTGCCCCCACAAAAGCGGATCCAAAACAGTAGCCAGCGGCCTTGACGAAATGGTCCCAATCGTGCAGTATACATATCCAAGGTCATGGTACAACGGGTAGCCGCCATACTGAATAAAATCATCCAAAAGTGGATAATACGTAAATCCGTAAAGCAAATATTTCAGGCATACTGCCGCAAAAAGCAAGCCCACCAGCATTTTCCGGTTCCGGAGCCTCTCTGCAATCATGTCCCCGCCATCCTGTCATAGAATTTCTTACCTAATATTATACTATACCGGACGTAGGTTGTCCATAAATTTATTCATGTTATTTTGGATTTTCCTCTTGTATAAATAGGTGAATTCATGTATAATAAAGATTAGATTATATCCAAACTACGGCCGGAAGCATGGTTGGTTGGCATCCCGGCAGAAACGGAGAGAAAAATGAACGGTTCCAATTCCACCATTCAGTTTGCAGATCCGGAAGATATTAAAAAGAATAAAGTCATGGCTATTTTGGCCTATCTTCTGTTTTTCCTGCCACTGCTCGTTTGTCCTGATTCCAAATTTGCCCGGTTTCATGCAAACCAGGGATTAATCATTTTAATTGCAATGTTCGCCGTTTCGCTCGTTACCCGCCTGCTTGGCATCATCCCGATTTTGGGGCTGGTTTTTAGTCTGATCGGCATACTGGCC